>JBAZZM010000049.1:0-7463 GCA_041658805.1 Candidatus Altimarinota bacterium
CGAAAAACCGCATCCTTCAGTCGCTCCTTCCCGCCTCGCCATCGTCGGCAAATACATCGTCACTCCCGAACTCCTCAAAACTCTATCAACTCTCAAACCAAATAAAAATCACGAACTCCGCCTCATCCACGCCATGCAAAACTATCTTCGCCACTCCCCTATCCACGCCCTCGAACTCCGCGGCCAGCGCTTCGACACGGGCGACAAGCTCGGCTACCTCAAAGCCGTCATCCACTTCGGCCTCAAGCACAAAACCCTCTCCGGCGAGCTCAAGAAGTATCTGAAAACGCTGTTTTAGTTGACACGAAAGCTCCTTTTGGCAGATACTGGCCCCCATTTTAAAATCACATGGAAACAGACACATCCACACAAATGACCGTTCAAAAAATGTTCAGAGGAAAGGAAGACGACCTGATGTATATTTTATCTACTCCACATACCGACGGAAATGTCGACACGCGAGAATTAACACAGGAAATCAGAATGTGTCTGATCGGAGCAAGAAACTTGGATGGAGCCAACGACACTCCCGAACAAGCAGCAATCAGAAAAATTGTTGATGATCATCGTTACCATATCAACTACGTTCTACGTGCAAGACAGATCCTTCACCTCAAAGCCGATAATGGCAAGTTGAACGGAATTCTTCACTCAACTATTGCACAGATAAGAAGAATTCTAGTAAATGTTGTTGCCTACGAAGAAATAAAAGAAACTGATAATTGGAGAAGGGCGGAACGTAATGATGACAAAATACCAGGAGTCATATTGTACTTCAGATCTCCATCGGCGGTACCACGCAACCTGGCGCAACGCATAAAAGTAGATAACGAAAACCCGTCCGTCTTGGAATTTCCAGATGGCACCTTCAAGGTTGAAGGAAGCGAAATTACTTTTGTTAGCAACTGCCGAATGAAAGGAGTACTACCGATGACATTGAATATTGGAGACCTGCAAAAAATCGAAGGATACGACGGATCACTCTGGGAACCATACCAAAATTAGACAACCCTCCCCTCCCCCTCTTGCATTCGTTTTCAAAATGCGCTATACTTTCAAGATTTCAAAAAATCAAAAATAAAAATAAAAACAAATCCTATGTCAGAAACCCAAGTTCATCCTCTCATCGAGGAAGCCGACAAAAAGAAAAACGAAGGCCGTCACACCGAGGCCATCGCCATCTGCGAAAGAGTTCTCACCAGTGATTTAAACTGCGTTGAGGCTTATGAGGAAATTGGGGACAACTATTTGAGTCTGCGCCAGTACGACAAAGCTGAAAAAGCTCTCAAGCACGCTATCAAGTTAAGCGGCCGCAGCGCAAACGCCAACTATCTCCTTGGATTTGTTTATTCCTGCATCGGCAAATGGAAAGATTCTGTTCATCTGCTTGAACGCGCCGACAGACTTTATAGCAATCATCCTGAAATTCTCCGCTGTTTGGGTTGGAGCATGTATCACTCCGGCGAACGTCAACGTGGTATCGTCGTTCTCGAACGATCCCGTTTCCTCGCTCCTCACGATCCTTTGATTTTGAACGATCTCGGTGTTCTTTATTTGAATGAAAAAGCTTTTGACAAAGCCGGGGGACTTTTCAAGAAAGCTCTCCAGATCGAACCGGACAATCAAAAGGCGAAGGAATGTCTGAACGCAGTGAACTTCTTCAAACGGGAATTCGACAAACTGAAAAAAAAGAAGTAGGATTCGGGCATGAAAAAAACCCTCCTCACTTTAATTGTCATTTTGGTCATCGCCGCCGCGATCCTGATCGGTTTTAAGGCCTGCAACAAAACTCCTACTCCATCTGACACTCCGGCTACCACCGAAGAATCTTCCGATTCCTCTTCAACAATTGAAACTCCGTCTGACTCTTCAACTGATACAGCCACTCTTCCCGCCACCGACGACTCTTTTCGCACAGCTTTTGTCCAAGCCAGCATCGAACTAAGCTGTTTTTTGGATAAAAATCCCGCCATCCAAAACGACCAAGTCCAACTCCGCACACAAGTTTACAACTACTATCAAAAATACAAACTTCCGGTCGACGACGACGCAAAGATGCTCGAAATCCTCCGCCTCTACGCCGACGACACCACCGTCATCGCCGAAATCAAAAAAGGGAATGCGGAATGCAAGTAGCCGGATAGTACTAATTCAAAAGATCAGGGGGACATACGGTGCTGTCTTATTCCTAGATTTGTAAAATAGTAAAAAAATCGGAAAATTTGGAAATTTTACTATTTTACGTTTTGAAAGAAGATTGGTATGAGGGTAGTCGGTCAGAAAATTAAGCTGTCTTTCATTGCAAAATCCCCCGTTTCCCCTATAATCTCCTTGCTCTTAATCGTTTTGAGTGATCGCCCCCGCCATCGGCGGGGGAGGAAAGTCCGAGCACCACGGGAAATGGCAGCCGCTAACAGCGCGCCGCCCCCGCAGTAATGCGGGAGTAGGGAAAGTGCCACAGAGACAATACTATTTTTCTTTTGTTTCCCTAGGATAACAGAGGAAAAACAAAGGTGAAAAGTCCCGCCCAAGGCGGGAGTTCTCTCTGCCTCGGTGGAGAGGAGTGGAAAACCCTGTCAGGTGCAAGGTGGAATGGAAAGACTCTTTAGTCCCAAATCTAAAACAGTCTTCCCACCGCGTAGATAGATGATCACATTCCTTCGGGAGTACAAAACTCGGCTTATGATAAGCGGTTAAGAGCGCTTTAAATAAGCCGCATGAAACGCCTCGAAATCTTTTTTGGCATCATCAAAATCCCGGTCGATTTCCTGATGATCATCGCCGCTTTTTATACCGCCTACCGCCTCCGTCTGCTCACAGCGCCAAACACTCTCTTCGCCAAGCCTATTGATTACACGGTGCTACCGACCATTCAGGATTATTTACAATTCAGCATCACGGCCTCGATTGCTTTGCTAGTAATTTTCGCTCTCGGCCGGATGTATTCTTTGCGTTCCACCGGCAGATTTTCTGAAGAAGCCGGCAGAGCCGGCCTGCTTTGCGGCGTCTGGATCATGGCATTGATCACGTATTTTTTCTTCATTCACAGTTTCCCATTCTCGCGTCTGGCCACAGTCTACAGCTGGATTTTGACTTTGTGTTTCATTCTCATAGGCCGCGCTTTAATCAAATTCATTCAAAATCTTTTTTTAAGAAGTAATTTCGGCAAACGCACTTTGCTCGTCATCGGCAAAAACAATATTTCCAAAGAGCTGATCTCCACGCTTTCCAAAACTGCCGGCTATAAAATTCTCGAACCCGTCGGCAAATCCGAGAGTCTCCAACGCCTCGAATACATCATAAAAAGAAGTCACGTCGACGAGATCATCCAGACAGAATCCGAAAATCAGGACATCCTCGAACTTTGCGACACATATCATGTGCACTATCGTTTTGTGCCCGACATGTTGGAAGTCCGCCGCAGCAACATCGAAATCGAAACCATCGGAGAGATCCCCATCATCAGTCTAAAGCCAACTCCGCTCGATGGCTGGGGCAAAGTCATCAAACGCTTGGCCGATTTCCTTGGCAGTCTCTTTGGAATAATAATCCTCTCTCCAATTTTTTTAATCACCGCCATCGCCGTCAAACTGGATTCCAAAGGGCCTGTATTTTTTACAAAACTCGACGACGGCTCACCTGCAAAACGCGTCGGCCAGCACAACAAACTTTTCCAATTCTACAAATTTCGCTCCATGCGCGACAAAACCGACGGCATGCGTAGCAACCTGACTGACCAAAACCTCCGCAGTGACGGCCCCTTGATGAAAATAAAAAATGATCCCAGAATCACCCGTATTGGGCTCTTCATTCGCCGCTACTCCATCGACGAACTGCCGCAACTATACAGCGTCCTAAAAGGCGACATGAGTCTGGTCGGCCCGCGCCCTCATCTCCCCGAAGAAGTCGCCAAATACGACCGCCACCACCACTTCGTCTTCACCATCAAACCCGGTCTCTCGGGCCTCGCCCAAATATCCGGCCGCTCCGACCTCGACTTCGCCACCGAAGCCAAACTCGACAGATTTTACATCGAAAACTGGTCTCTTCTTCTGGACCTCAAAATCATCCTCAAAACTCTGGGAGTGATTGCGAAGGGATACAGGGAGTGATTACTCAAACAAAAAAGCATCACTGTCATAGGGAGCATCTGGGCCTGTAAAATCAAGAAACTCATCCACCTCTGCTAAACGCACCCTCACTCCTCTTGGAACACCGGCACTTTCCTTGACAGCCGGCTCGACAGGCTTTCTCTTAGCAGGCAACCTCCCCAAAGTTCTATCTAAAGCACCGGGAACACGTCTCAAGTCCTCTTTTTTTTCCCCTCCTCGGCCAAGACCGGATCCAAATCTGCCGGTACCAAACCCATCCAATCCATCAATACCGTCGCCAAGCTCAGGAGTACCAGCATTTCTGAAAATCAATCTGTTTTCCATAAAATTTATTAAATTTGATAAATAATTTTAATTTACCTTCCTAGAACGACGCTTGGGCAAACCAGGAACATCCTCTCCCAAAACAATATTGTGAGGTTTCCCTGAAGCATCCACAAAAACACCAACCACCCTGCCATGAACACCGGCTTTGGCCGCTGAAATATCTTTTTGTTCACGAGCTTCCAACTGTGCTCCATCAGACAACCTCATTCCAAGTTCTCCTTCAGCACAACCAAGTGGCTTGGATTGACCATCGTCTGGAGACTCATCATCCAAAGGCATAAATCCAAGAGCTTGATCTACGCAAAACGGCTCACCGTCACTTCTAAAATCAAACATTCCAGCACCCATATATAAAGAACATTAAATAATTTAGCTCGAACTATACCACCTCATTTCCAAAAGTCAAATTTTTTGCGCCCTCTCACAAACCTTCCCCATTCCCCCATTCAATGCTAAAATCCTCGCGTTATGCTCAAGAACTTTCTCAATAAAATACTCGGCGACCAGAACGAAAAGGCCCTAAAGCGCATCCGTCCACTCGTCCCAAAGATCAACGAAATCGAGGCCGGTTATCAAAAAACCGTCACCACCGAGGAGCAGGTCAAAGCCAAAACCGCGGAATTTCAGGAACGCCTTGCCAAGGGCGAAACTCTCGATGATCTCCTGCCGGAGGCCTTTGCGCTGGTCAAAACCGCCTGCCGCCAGATGATGGGTCGCAAATTCGATCTCCTCGGCAACGAAACGACTTGGGATATGATTCCCTACGATGTTCAGCTCATCGGCGGAGCCGTCCTCCATCAGGGAAACATCTCGGAAATGAAAACGGGTGAAGGTAAAACTCTCGTCTGTACCATGCCGGTTTATTTGAATGCCCTCACGGGCAAAGGTGTCTTCATCGTCACTGTAAACAACTATCTCGCCGCCCGCGACGCCACATGGATGGGCCAGCTTTACAGCTATCTCGGGCTCACTATCGGAGTCACCGCCCACGGCCAGAATTTCAAGGAAAAGAAGGAAGCCTACGCCTGCGACATCACATATGGCACAAACAACGAATTCGGCTTCGACTATCTGCGCGACAACATGGCAACTTCTCTGGAGGGCATCGTTCAGCGCCATCTCCACTACGCCATCGTCGATGAAGTCGACTCGATTTTGATCGATGAAGCCCGCACGCCGCTGATTATTTCCGCGCCGGCCGAAGAATCCACCGCCAAATATCAGCAATACTCCCGCCTCGTCGGCCAGCTCACCGAAGGTGTTCATTATGAGATAGATGAAAAGCAAAAAACCGCCACTCTCACAGAGGAAGGCATCGCGAAAATGGAACAGCTCCTCGGAGTTGAAAACATTTATACCGATAGCGGCTTTACCGAAGTGCATCATATCGAGCAAGCTCTGCGCGCCATAGCCTGCTACAAAAACGACGTGGATTATATGATCAAGGATGGCGAAGTTTTGATCATTGACGAGTTCACGGGCCGCATCATGCCAGGCCGGCGATATTCCCATGGTCTGCATCAGGCCATCGAGGCAAAGGAAAATGTCGAGGTCAAACGCGAGTCCAAAACTTTGGCCACGATTTCTTTTCAGAATTATTTCCGCCTTTTCGACAAGCTCGCCGGTATGACCGGAACGGCCTCGACAGAGGCCGAAGAATTCTACCAGATCTACGGATTGGATACGATCACCATCCCTACAAATCAAAATGTCATTCGCGCCGACAAGCCGGATTCAATTTACAAATCACAGAAAGGAAAATTTCTCGCCGCGGTCAAAAAAGTCAAAGAGCTTTACGAAAAAGGACAACCGGTTTTGGTGGGAACGATTTCCGTGGAAAGATCCGAAGTGCTCTCCAAACTTTTGGAAATAGAAGGCGTCCCTCACAACGTTTTGAACGCCAAAAACCACGCTCGTGAAGCCGAGATCGTGGCTAAAGCAGGGCAGGCAAAAGCCGTGACCATCGCTACAAATATGGCCGGCCGCGGAACCGATATCAAGCTTGGCGAGGGCGTCACCGATCTCGGCGGTCTCTACATCCTCGGCACCGAACGCCACGAAGCCCGCCGCATCGACAACCAGCTCCGCGGCCGCTCCGGTCGTCAGGGCGACCCCGGCGCCAGTCAATTTTTCGTCTCCATGGAAGACGACCTCATGCGCATGTTTGGCGGCGACCGCATCAAGAGCATGATGGAAATGCTCAAAGTTCCGGAAGATATGCCCATCGAAAACAAGATGGTCTCCCGTTCCATCGAGGGCGCCCAGAAAAAAGTCGAAGGCCGCAACTTCGACATTCGCAAACATCTCGTAGAATACGACGACGTCATGAACATCCACCGCGAAATTATCTACAAACGCCGCCGCAGTCTCCTGGACAAAGACGACTGTCACGAGGATATCGAAACCATGATCAAAGAAGTGGCCGAAGCCATCGTGCTAAACCACACCGAAGCCCGCGATTGGAATTACAAAGAAATTTTTGAAGCTCTGACCGCCATCCACCGCGACGATGTCGATTCGCTCACACCCGAGCAAATCCTCGCCTTCAAAGACCAAAAAGCCCTCGTCGAGAAAGCCCAAATTTATCTCCTTTCCGCCTACAAAAAGCGCGAACAATCCCTCCCCGAACCCACGATGATGCGCCGCATCGAAAAAGCCGTCTTCCTCCGTGCAAACGACTCCCTCTGGATGGAGCACATCGACGAAATGAGCAAGCTCCGCGAAGCCGTCGCCTTCACCGGCTACGCCCAGCGCGACCCTTTGAATGAATACAAATCCCAGGGTTTCGAGATGTTCAACGAGCTCCTCTCCATGACCAAAACCAGCACCGTCAACACGCTATTTAAAATTGACCTCGCCAAAATCATCCCACAGCCAGCCCCCGTTCCTCAAAATGTCCAAACCAACGAAGACCAGATCGAGTCCCCTCTTTCCGCCAAACCGGCCACAGCTGATTCCCCCCGCGTCATCCGCATCACCGCCGCCGACGCCGACGAAAAGAAAACCACCGTCTCCGCCACTGAC
>JBAZZM010000050.1:0-7397 GCA_041658805.1 Candidatus Altimarinota bacterium
GTATTCCTCCAAAATCACGCCCCTTTCCTTTTCAATTTCAGCCTGATCAAATTTAGAATTTATCAGCATGTCCGACAAAACATCAAAGGCGATCTCGCGGCTCTCCGAAGCCACTTTTACATAGTATCCGGCATATTCTTTTCCTGTAAAAGCATTGAATTCCCCGCCCACGCGGTCCACCGCCTCGGACACCTCTTTGGTGTTTTTATATTTCTTCGCGCCCTTGAAAAACATGTGTTCCAAAAAATGCGAAATCCCACGAATCTCCTGTTTTTCATATCGGCTTCCTGCTCCGACCAACACCAAAACAGTCACCGCTTTCGTCCCGGAAATTGCCTCCGTCACGATCCTCAAGCCATTTTCTAAAACAGTTTTTTGAAACATAAACTTGGTTTATAATGAAACCCCAACGACGGGGATTATACATGATGAATCGACACAAAAAAACATCCATCAACAAACTCACTTTTTTGATTATCGGAGCCAGCGTGATCACCGCGGTTTTGATCGGCCGCCTCTTTTATCTTCAGGTCATTCAAAATGATTATTATCAAAATCTCGCCACGGCAAATCAATCCGATTACACCGAAATTCCCGCTGAACGCGGCGAAATTATCATCAGCGATTATCATTCCGATGAAGAATTTTTACTCGCCACAAACACCACTTTAAATCTGCTTTTCGTAGATCCAACTTTGGTCAAAGATCCACAATACGTCGTCGACAAAATCGGTCCGCTTATTTTTGATATCGAGGACGAACGCGCCACCGACAACGAACGCATCGAAAAATTGTCCCGCAATTTAAAACCGGACATTACAGAAGAAGAAAAAGCCGCTCTCTTGAAACCGCTCACCGACGAAGAACTCTCCGCAAAATTCAAACAAGATTTTCTGACTAAGATAAGCCAAAAACAACGCCCCCAGATTCTCCTTTCCAGTGATCTGCCAAGCGACAAATTGAACACTTTAAAAAGTCTCGGTCTCTCCGGAATTGAAATCAAAGATGAAAATGTTTACGCCTATCCCCCGCAAATCAGCAATCCCAAATCCGTCGCCGCCCGCATCGCTGATTATGTTGAAATTCCGGTTGAAAAATTAGCAAGGATTCTAAAAGGCGAAAATCGCTATATCGTTCTCCGCCGAAAACTTTCTCCGGACATCACCGACCAGATCATAAAACTTTTTAAACAGGACAAGGAAAAATTATTGAGCGGCATCGGCATGAAAGAAGAATCTTTTCGCTACTATCCGGAAGGCTCTCTGGGAGCCAACATCGTCGGCTATGTAAACAACGACAACATCGGACAGTACGGCATCGAGAGCACTTTCAATACCAAGCTAGCCGGCCAGACAGGAAAATTTGAAACCAAACGCGACTCCATCGGCCGCCAGATCACGGTTGGAGAAAGCCTTCTTCAATCGGCCGTGGACGGAGACAATATCGTGCTCACTATTGACCGCTCGGTCCAAATGGAAATCGAGCGCCTGCTGGACGAAGGCGTCCGCGAATTTCGGGCCGACAACGGCCAGGCCATAGTCATGAATCCAAAAACCGGCGAAATCATCGCTATGGCACATTCCCCAAGTTTTGATCCAAACGATTACGGCGATGTTTTCAGAAAAGTCGAAATCAGCCTCACTCCAGATGAAATCGCGAGTCTCTATCCCACGAAAGATAAAGGAATTTATTATTTTTATACCAATCCGGCCACCCTCGCCTACTACCTCGTCTTCGAACAAAAAGACGAAGAAGGCGTCACCAGATATTATCGCTATGCCAATTTTGTCGGCGCGGAAGTTTATCACAATAAAATAGTCTCATGGCCTTACGAACCGGGTTCGGCCTTCAAACCCATCGCCATGTCCGCGGCCATCGATGACGGCGATGTCACCCCAAATACCACCTACAACGACTCCGGTCCGGTCAAAGTGGATTACAACAAATACACCGGAGAATACGATTTCGAAATCAAAAACGTTCTCGGTTATTTCGGCTTGGTGGACATGAAAACCGTCATCGCGAAATCTCTCAACACCGGCATGACTTTTGTCGCCAAAAAAATAGGCCCCGCTCTCTTTTATAATTATCTTCAAAAATTCGGCTTCCTCGACCGCACCGATATCGAATTCGACACCGAGAACACGGGCAAGATAGAATACTTCGCCGACTGGAGCGAATCAGAATTGGCAACTCACGCTTTCGGCCAAGGTCTGACCATCACCATGATGCAGCTGGCAAACGCCTACTCCGCCATCGCAAACGGCGGCATCCTCATGCAGCCTTATATTATCAAAGAAATCCGTCACGCCGACGGCACCATCACCACCACCGACCCTCATCAGGTCCGCCGCGTCATCTCCGAGGACACTTCCGCCAAAATGACCGCCATGCTAGTCAACGCCGTCGAAAACGGCGAGTCCCGCCAAGCCGGCGTCCCTACACATCACCTCGCCGCCAAAACAGGGACATCCCAAACCTATAAACGCGGCATCGCTCTGACCGGCGTCGGCACCACTATCGCCTCCATCGCCGGCTTCGCACCCATCGACGACCCCAAATTCGTCATCATCATCAAATACGACCACCCAAAAAGCGTCGAATGGGGCGGCTCAACCGCCGGCGTCACATTCAGCAAACTGGCCACCTACTTGTTTGATTATTACAACGTTCCGCCGGACAGATAAAAAGAGCTAGAATCGGACCAAACCGTCTCAATGAAAAAATTTCTCGCCATCATTTTGCTAGAGTTATTTCTGACAATCACCCTCTTTTCAGTTTTTACAAGTCCTACCCTCGCGCTGGAACTAAAAATAGATCAAGCCTGTCTCGACAAATGGCCGCCAGGGAAAACAGGGTATCAAGAGTGCCTCTACCGCGCCGCATACAACGCCGCAGATTTGAAGTATTGCCAAAATCTAAACGAGGCTGATACCAGACGTTGCCAAAGAGCTGTCAACAAAGCCATATCCGACAAGCAGGAAAAAGAGCGACAACTGGAGAATTATGGTCAGGAGTTACTCGACTGCATTGAATCTAAACAATTTGATTGCCTCCCGGAAAAAATTAAAACAGCAAAAAATCCCGACCTTTCATTATGCCAATTATATGACTACGTATACCTAGACCTACGCGTAGAATGCGTTAATCTCGTCTCCGATTATCTTAATATTTCACCACAGTCTGCTTGTAAAGACTTTTTCAATACCAACAAACAGCTTTCCCAGTGTATATACGAAAGCAAGTGCTCGGATATAGAATGTTGCGATGTGTTTCCTGCGGAGCCGGACAAAGACGGAATTTTTTGGAAAGATTCATGCCTCTCAAACGTGGCTTTGAATAGCAAAGATATTGGCATCTGCGAATACAGAAGCACTAACGAAAAACGGGCTTCGTGCCGAGGAAACATACGCCAATCAACGAATATTAATGATTACAAAGCAAACATAGCATTGGGCTTTATTCTTTTGGGCACGCTCTGGTTTTATGTAAAAAAAGCTAAGAAGAATCCGGCATACAAAAAACTAGTGTACTTCATTACGCTATATCTGCTACTCAGTCATATTTCATTAAATCTCGGCTTCCCTTCAACGACAATGAACACTTTAAGCCCCTCGGCGTTCCTAAGACCACTGGATTTTTATATTGAGGTGCTTGAAGGAGGTTGGATTCCATGGAACTGGGCAATCCTCTTCCTTGGAGATATCACGGTTATTGGAGTTACGCTCATGATTTTCAAACTCACTAAATTTAAAACGACTCCGAACAAGGCAGCTAACCACGCCATAATTGGAACAATTTTAGTGATATTTGCAGTAGTGGTTTTCAAACTTTACTCAGAATTCATGCTACTTGCCGGACTGGGCTGATCCCACCATTGACACCCTTCCCTTTTCCGCTTAGACTGCCCCTGCTTAATTGTGACCAAACATGTATGAATAAAAATGCTTCGCGCCTCCAGCAAAGCGGTTCTTTCCATCTCACGAGAAAGACCGACTACGGCTTGCTTCTTCTCTCTGCTCTGGCCAAAAAAACCGCCCAGATTTCTATCAAAAAAATCGCCGAAGAAAATCACATCCCGCCATCTTTTCTTCAAAAAATCGCGGCGGAACTCCAGCATAAAAATCTGATCAAATCCACGCGCGGCAAATACGGCGGACACACTTTGGCAAAAGACCCAAAAGAAATCACCTTACGCGAAGTCATAGAAGCTCTCGAGGGCCCTCTCGCGATCAGCAAATGCACACATCCTATGAAACGGGGAACATGCCTTTGCGCAGCCAATTGTCACATCCGTGGCGGCATCGGCCGCATCAATATGGAACTCCAGGCCCTGCTCATGTCCAAAACTTTAAGCCAACTGATTTCATGAATAAAACCACTCTAAAAATTTCCGGTCTGCGCGCCAAAATCGAGAACAAAGAAATCCTCAAGGGTTTGAATCTGACGATCAAGTCCGGAGAAATTCACGCTATCATGGGTCCCAACGGCTCGGGAAAAAGCACGCTTTGCAACGTTCTCATGAACCATCCGAAATACGAAGTCACAGGCGGCAGTGTCACTCTCGATGATCAGAATTTATTGGAAATGGAAACCGACGAACGCGCTCACAAAGGACTCTTTCTCGCATTCCAACATCCCATCGAAATCCCCGGCGTCACTTTTGCAAATTTTTTGCGCCTCGCCAAAAATGCGAACAAAAAAGAAAAAGCCATCGGCCCGGCCGACTTTCATAAGGTTCTCAAAAAAAGTCTCGGCACTCTCAAAATGAACGATACTTTCGCGGAACGTTTTGTAAATGCCGGACTTTCCGGTGGTGAAAGAAAGCGCGCCGAGATAGTCCAAATGTCCATCCTCAAGCCAAGAATTGCTCTCCTCGACGAGATTGACTCAGGCCTCGATATCGACGCCCTTCGCGTCGTGGCCAAAGGCATCAACGATATTTTTGAAAAAGAAAAACCGGCGATTTTGATCATCACTCACTATCAGAGAATTTTAAATCACATCAAACCTCATTTCGTCCACATCATGAGTGACGGAAAAATCATCAAATCCGGAACCGGTGCTCTCGCTCATGAACTCGAAAAGCACGGCTACGAAAAATACGTAAAATAATTTCATGGCGGTTCCCACGCAGACCAAAAAATTGATCGACACAACTTTCGGCACTTACAAGTTCGGATTTCGAACCCATGTAGCCAGCGCTTTCAAAAGCCCAAAAGGCTTGAACGAGAAAGTCGTCCGAAAACTTTCCGAACGCAAAGAGGAACCAAAATGGATGCTCGACTTCCGCCTGCGCGCTTTGGAAATTTTTGAGCAAAAACCTCTGCCGCAGTGGGGCGCCGATTTGAGCAAAATCGACTTTGAAAATCTGCACTACTACATCATGCCCCCTGAAAAAGGAATGAAAAACTGGGGCGATGTAAATCCGGAAATTGCCAAAGCTTTCAGCTTGCTCGGAATTCCTCAGGCCGAGAAAAAATTTCTCGCCGCCACCTCCGCTCAGTTTGAATCCGAAGTGGTCTATAGTTCCCTTCACGAAGCCCTTTCCAAGCAGGGCGTAATTTTTGATTCCACAGACAACGCTCTCAAGAACCATCCCGAATTTTTCAAAGAATATTTCGGCAAAATCATCCCCTCAAATGACAATAAATTCGCCGCTTTGAATTCCGCGGTTTGGTCCGGCGGAACTTTTATCTATGTTCCAAAAGGTGTCGAAGTCGCACTCCCTCTTCAGGCTTATTTTAGAATGAATTCTGACAACATGGGCCAGTTTGAACGCACTCTGATCATCGCT
Organism: Candidatus Altimarinota bacterium; assembly: GCA_041658805.1. Taxonomy (GTDB): domain Bacteria; phylum Patescibacteriota; class Gracilibacteria; order UBA1369; family LOWO2-01-FULL-3; genus JBAZZM01. Next base: position 5,798 of record JBAZZM010000050.1, read on the forward strand.
GACGAAGGCAGTAAAGTTCATTATATCGAAGGCTGCACCGCGCCGGTTTCTTCGGCAAATTCTCTACACGCCGCAGTGGTTGAAATTATCGTCAAAAAAAACGCCCGCGTTCAATACACCACGCTTCAGGACTGGGCACACAACATTTACAATCTGGTAACCAAGCGCGCTTACGCCTACGAAAACGCCGAAATGTTTTGGTTGGACTGCAACATCGGTTCACATGTCACAATGAAGTATCCCGCGATTTATCTGATGGGGCGCGGCGCACGCGGTGAAGTGCAATCTCTCGCCTTTTCAGGTAAAAACCAACATCAAGACGCCGGCGCAAAAATCATTCACGCCGCGCCCGACACCTCCTCCATCATCAACTCCAAATCCATCAGCAAATCCGGAGGGCGTACCACATACCGCGGCTTGCTCAAGGTCGCCAAAGGCGCCCACAACATCAAAGCAAAAATCAACTGCGACGCCCTCCTCCTCGATTCGGACTCCCGTTCCGACACTTACCCCACAAACATCATCGAAGAAGACGACGTAAATATCGCCCACGAAGCCACGGTCTCCAAAATCGGCGAAGAACAAATGTTCTATCTCCGTTCCCGCGGCCTCTCGGAACAGGAAGCCGGCTCTATGATCGTCAACGGCTTCGCCGACCCCATCATCAAACATCTGCCCATGGAATACGCCGTAGAATTAAACCGCCTCATCGAAATGGAAATGACCGGCTCCGTTGGTTAGGCACTTCAGTGCCATTATCTCCCCATCTAAACAATATGCATCACCTAACTGAATTCGGCACAAAACTCCCTCGAAACCTCACCATCAAGACCAAAGAACATCGCATTCTCGTGGCCGATACGCTAAATACCACGGACATTATCCTCGAAGAAAATTCCTCACTCACTCTCGTCGCCGTCCTCACGAAAGGCTGGACCGAAAAACAATTTCTCAATTTTTATCTCGACGGTGAAAACGCCACTCTAAATTTCATCGCGATGATCATCGCCAAAGGTTCAAACGAATTTCCATTTGAAACAATTTCCAATCACGAAATTCCCCGCACCAGCGCCTATTACAAAGTTCGCGGTGCCATGTTCGACAACTCCAAAGTTTATTACAAAGGAAATCTGATCATCAAAAAAGGAGCCCAAATCACCGACACCCATCTCGCGCATCACACACTCATGCTCTCTCGAAACGCCAAAGTCGAAACCATCCCATCTCTCGAAATTCTCGCTGACGATGTAAAAGCCGGCCACGCCGCCACCATCGGCCGCGTCGACGAAGAAATGCTTTTTTATTTCCAGAGCCGCGGCCTCGACAAAAAAACCGCTACCACAAGCCTCACCCGCGCCTTCATGCACAGCGACCTCGAACACATTCCCGACGCCGACGCCCGCATGGTAGTCGCCGAGATGATTGAAAAAGAACTCAACGTTCAATAAAGTGTAATCAAACTAACAATCAACACATGAAACACTCCAAATTCATCCCGATCCTATTCCTGCTGACAATGCCATTTCTCGCAGCTTGCAGCAAAACCGAACCACAAGCCATAGACATGACCAATCCGCAAGATTTTTCCAATCTTCGTGGA
>JBAZZM010000051.1:0-7364 GCA_041658805.1 Candidatus Altimarinota bacterium
GTGCGCGTTGGCGATCACTGCCGCGATATCGGTCACCACCCCGCTTTGCATATCGCCGAGTTTTTGCGTCTTTCTCCCGATTCCCAAAATCCGCGCCTTGTCTCCGTTGGCCTCACAAACCAGCGCCTTTACCACATCTGTCCCTATATCCAAAGCCAAAAAACAGGACTCATCGTTTTTGTTTCTATTTTTCTTAAAAAAGAACATAAAAAAATTTCGAAAGCGAAGAGAATATATTGAAAAACCCCTCCGAAAGCAAGCCGCTCACTTTTTGAACCACTCACTCCCACTGTCAAAAACAATCTGATTCCGACTTTTATCTTTGAATCTCTCCAGCCCAAGAGAGATCAGTCTGTCGATCAGCTCCTCATATCCTATCCCATGAGCCTGCATCATTTTCGGATACATACTTATCGAAGTAAACCCGGGCATCGTATTGAGCTCATTCAAAAAAACCTCTCCTGTGTCTCTGTCCAAAAAAGTGTCAACTCTCGCCAGCCCGCTTCCGTCCAGCAATTTAAAGGCCTTCACGCAAATCTCCTGAATTCTTTTTGCCGTCTCCTTTGGAATTTTTGCCGGCACCTCCGTCGAAGATTTTCCATCCACATATTTGTCGTTGAAATCATAAAATTCTCCGCCAACGATCACTTCACCCACCGGTCCCGCGATCACCTCATCATTCCCCAAAACCGCGCACTCGATTTCTCTGGCATTGATCGCTTTTTCCACGATCACTCTTCGGTCAAATTTGATCGCAAGCTCCACCGCCTCTTTCAAACCATCCAAAGTTTTGGCCTTGCTGATTCCCACAGACGACCCCATGTTTGCCGGTTTCACAAAACATGGCAGTCCGATTTCTTTTTCGATTTGTTCTAGAATTTTGTCCGTCTCTTTTTCCCATGCTCCACGATTAAAACCCAAATACGGCGCTATAGGAAGTCCCGCGGATTGCCAGATCGCCTTGGTCTGCAATTTGTCCATCGCTGTAGAGGAAGCCAAAACTCCACATCCCACATATGGAATTTGCAGCATTTCAAAAAGTCCCTGTATAGTCCCGTCTTCGCCAAACGGCCCGTGTAAAACCGGAAACGCAATGTCAAAATCCAGATCTTTTGGATTGCTCGAAAATCGCACTTCCTGCAGGCTCTGAAACTCTCTTTTTTTGAATTTTTCCAAACAGTTTTCGCCGGTCAGCCAGACTCCATCGGTCGTGATCCCGATCTCCAGCGTCTCGTATTTTTCGGGCACCATCGCTTTCAAAATCGAGCTCGCCGACACCAGAGACACTTCATGCTCTCCGCTCCTTCCGCCGAAAATGACTGCGACTTTTAATTTTTTCATGGCTTTATTATACAACAATTCTCGGAATTCTTTCATTCACTCTCGTCGTCACTTCATAATTGATCGTCTCCGCCCATTTCGCAAACATCTCCGCCGTCACCTCGCCACCGATCAAAATGACCTCATCCTCCAGTCCGGCCTCCGGTATGTCCGTCACATCCACCATGATGATATTCATACAAACCCTTCCCCGCACCGGCGCCTTTTTCCCATGCACCAAAACATGCGCCTTGCCTGAAACGCCGCGATCATACCCGTCGTAATATCCGATCGGCACGATCGCCAGTTTCGTCTTTCTCTCAGTCTTGAATGTGCAGCCATATCCCACAAATTCACCCGCCGCGATTTCCTTGATCTGGGCGATTTTACTTTTCCAGCAAAAGGCAGGTTCAAGTTTTAGATTGTCATTTTTTACTTCCTCCGAAGGCCACATTCCATAGCAAGCCAGTCCCATCCGCACCATTTCAAAACGCGTCTCCGAAAAAAGAATAGTCGCTGCTGAATTCGCGCAGTGTCTGATTTTTATTTCGATTCCAGCGTCTTTTAACCTCTGATCCAAATCCAAAAATTCCCGCAACTGTTTCTCCGCGTAAGAATGATCTGTTGTATCCTCAATATTTGCAAAATGCGTAGAGAGTCCCTCTATCTCGATATTCTTAAAAGTCTTGATGAATTTTGCAAAATTCACAAGTTCGTCTCCGCCCAGCCCCTGCCGGTTATTTCCCGTTTCCGCTTTTAAATGAACTTTCACTTTCTTCCCGATTTTTCCCAATTTTTCAACCGTCTCACGATTGTAAACCACAAGTCTCAAATTCAAATCCACCGCCTCTTCCAAATCTTCCAGCGCCACATATCCCAAAACATAAATCGGCGCCTCAACGTCGGCCTTTCGCAGAGCCCTCGCCTCGTAAAGAGCGTTCACCGCCAGCCAGTCCGCCCCCGATTCCAGAAAGATTTTTGACGCTTCCACGAGCCCGTGCCCGTATGCGTTCGCCTTCACGCATGGACACAAAATCACCTCATTCCCAACCAGTTTTCGAAACTGGCGGATATTATTTTCCAGCGCGCTTTTTTTTATTTCCACCCATGTCAGCAGGCCCTTTTTTTGCATGGCCAAAGCTTAGCCCGAATGTCCTATTTCTTCAACGAAATAAAATCTGTATAATTACAATCGTTTTCTAACCATCAAACCCATGTCCAACATCACTTTCGATACCGCCGGCCACTCCGGTTTGCGCACTACTTTTTTTGGCAAAGTCATGATCTTTTTTGCCTTGGCAGTCTTTTCCTCGGCCATCGGCACATACGTCACTTACCATTATTTTGTCGGCTATTTTTTCACCATGCCGTGGCTGATTTATCTGGTTTTCGCAGCAGAATTAATCCTCGTCTTCACGGCTCACTGGTGGAGCACATCCCATCCTTTGAACCGTCTCCTTTTTGTTCTTTTTACTTTCCTGACAGGCGTTACTTTTACGCCTCTTTTGGCGGTTTTGGCCGCATCACCGGCCGGTGTTGGCATTCTTGCCAAAGCTCTACTATCTACCGGTTTTATGTTTAGTGCTACCGCTTTAATCGGCTGGACAACAAAATACGATCTCTCAGGCCTGCGCGGTTTTTTGGTCATGTCACTCATCGGCATGATCATCGTCGGCATCCTCGGTATTTTTATTCCTTGGGGCAACACTTTTGAATTACTCTTTTCCGGCTTCGGTGTCATTCTTTTCAGCGGTTACACTATGTATGATTTTCAGCGCATCAAGTCCTATCCGGAGGATCGCTACATCGACGCCGCGCTCAAGCTCTACCTCGACATTTTCAACCTCTTCTTGTATATTCTCCGCCTGCTTATGGCTTTAAATCGCCGCTAAACTAAAAAACAATGAAGAAGAACCAAATGCTCATCTTTGATGTGGCTTCGCTTAAAGAGAGCTCCACCGGCGCCAGCCTTTCCTTCAGCTTTGAAGGTCCGGCTGAATTTGCCGAATTTAAGCTAAAATCGGATCTCAAAGGCAGGATCGACATCATGAAAATCGACGACGGATTTTTGGTCCGTGTTTATGATCTGGAGAGCACCTTGCCGACCAAATGCGAAAAATGTTTGAAACCATTAACGGTTCCACTAAAAATTCGCTCTTTTGACCGCCAGTTTTTCCTTCGTCAGCCATCGGAAACAGAAGACATTTACGACACTTTTATGGTCAATTCCAAAAACATGACCATCGATATAACCGAGCTTCTGCGTCAGGAAATCATCTTGCATTTCCCGCCGAAAATAGTATGCTCTCCTCACTGCAAAGGCATTTGTTCCCACTGCGGAGTCGATCGAAATAAGAAACAGTGTGATTGCCGAGATGAAAATCCGGATCAGGACAGTAAGCCATTGGCAGTTCTAAAAGATTTAATTAAATAATATGGCCAAGCATCCAGTACCAAAGAAAAAAATGTCGGAGTCTCGGACAAAGAAGCGCTACGGCGCCTTCAAGACCAAGACTCTCACCAAACTGACCAATGTCGTCAATTTGGTTAATTGTCCCGACTGCGGCGCAAAGCGTCTTTCCCATACAGTCTGTTATGAATGTGGCAAATATCGGGGCCGTCAGGTTTTGGACAAGCAAAAGAAAATTGACAAAGTCACGAAGATTAAAGCTTAAACATGGCTAGTTATCGCCACCTTGCACGAACCTGCGTCATGCAGACCATCTTTGAAACAGAGTTTCATGGCGGAAATCCGCGCGATGTACTAGAAAGGACTCTTCAGGAATTCGCACCAAAACTCACCGAAACGAAATTTGCCTATGACACTCTTAAAGGGGTTTTGGCCAATCAAAAAAAACTTCTCAAAATGATCGGCAAATATGCGCCCCAATGGCCGGTGGATAAAATCGCCGCCGTCGATCGCGCCGTCTTGGAAATCGGCGTCTATGAAATCGTTTTTTCCAAGGAAATTCCGCCCGTAGTGGCCATAAATGAGGCTGTCGAAATCGCCAAACATTTTGGCGACGACAACAGCCCCAAATTCATAAATGGAGTTTTAAGTCACGTGATGAAGGACTATAATAAGAAAAAGAAATCAGCAAAAATCAAATGAAAGATCTCGCTAAATTGTCCAAAAAAATCGGTGTCAAGTTCACTCATCCGGAGATTTTAAAAACCGCCTTCGTCCATAAATCCTATCTTAACGAGCATAAAAACAAGGGTCTTTTTGACAATGAGCGTCTCGAATTTCTCGGCGACGCTGTTTTGGAATTGGTAGCCACAGGCCATCTTTTCAGGCATTATCCGGATCAGGATGAGGGCACCATGACCTCATTCCGTTCCGCTTTGGTCAAGGGCAAACATCTCGCGGAAATTTCACAAAGCCTCGAGCTCGGCACTTATCTCTTTTTGAGTCGCGGCGAGGAAAATTCCGGCGGTCGCGAAAAAAGCTATATTTTGGCAAACACTCTGGAGGCGTTGATCGGCGCCATTTATCTCGATCGCGGATATACAGCCGCCGCCAAATTTATTCAAAAATTTATTCTTCAGCGCCTCGATGAGATCATTGCTAAAGGCCTGCACATAGACGCCAAATCCAGTTTTCAGGAGATTTCGCAGGAACGTCTAAGTATCACTCCACATTATGAATTGCTTTCCGAAGAGGGGCCGGATCACAGCAAAAACTTCACCATGGGTGCCTACATCGGTGCCGAGCTGATCGCCAAAGGTCATGGCGGCAGCAAGCAAAAAGCCGAAGATGAAGCGGCCAAAAACGCTCTAATCAAAAAAGGATGGAATTGAAGTATGATGAAAAATCCTGCGGCATCGTCCTCTTTCGAATGGATTGCGGCCAAAGGAAATATTTGCTTTTGCGCTATCCGGGCGGTCACTGGGATTTGGTCAAAGGCCATGTCGAAGTCGGAGAGGACGAACGAACTACAGCTGCGCGCGAACTCACCGAAGAAACCGGTATCAAAAAAATTCGTTTCTTCGACGGCTTTCGCGAACAGATTTCCTACACTTACAGCTTCCGCCGCAAACCTTCCAACAAGGAGGTGGTATTTTTTCTCGCCGAAACACCGGAGTATTCCATCAGAATGTCTGAAGAACATCGCGGTTTTAAATGGTTGCCATATCAGGATGCCATCAAAAAACTGACCTTCGATAATGCCCGCAACCTCATCCACAAGGCGGAAAAGTTTTTGATTAAAGAATAGGGTCTGCTATCATCCAAACATGAAATTGAAACTTGCCAAAAAACTTGTCGCGCAAAATTTTCTGGTTCTCCCTTTTTTCAAAGAGGATTGTTCGAAAATTCCAAGAGAAGTCCAAAAAAATCTTTCTCTTTTTATTTCCAAAATAGTTCGTGAAAAAAAGTTTGCCGGAAAACGCAAAGAAATTTTTTCGATTCATCTTCACGCCACGAATTTGCCGGAAAAATTGCTTCTTGTAGGACTCGGACGCCGCTCAAATTTCAAATCCGCGCTTGCTCGTGAAATTGGCGCTCTGATCAGCAAACAGGCTCATGCCCTTCGTGCCTCATCCGCAGAAATTTTCTTACCTAAAGAACTCGCCGTGTCATCTGAAGCTTTCTTTGAAGGCCTCATTCTCGGTGCTTACAAATTCGAAAAATACAAAACGAAAAAGTCCAAAGATAAACCCGTCGCTCTTGAATATCTCACCATCATTTCTTCCGCTCCAAATCTTTCCAAAGATTTTCACATCGCCGAACAAATCTGCTCTGCGGTTGCTTACTGCCGCGATCTGGTAAACTCTCCATCTCATGACGTCGATCCCGAATATCTTTCCGCCGAAGCCAAAAAAATCGCCAAAGAAAATAATTACAAAGTCACGGTTATCGGGAAAAAAGAACTTGTGAAACAGGGCTGGGGCGGTCTGCTCGCCGTCAATCGCGGTTCCGCAAAAGAAGCCCGCGCCATCATTCTCGAATACAAAGGAGACAAAAACTTTAAAGCAAAACCCATCGTTCTTGTCGGAAAGGGGATTACTTTTGATACAGGCGGCTACAATCTGAAACCTTCCAGCGGAATCGAAAACATGCATCTCGACATGGCCGGCGCCGCCAGTGTTTTAAGTGTTTTCAAATTGCTAAAGAAATTTTCCATCAGGAAAAATGTAGTCGGCATCATCGTCACCACGGAAAATATGGTCAACGAAAACGCCTACCGTCCTTCCGACATTATCAAAATGCTCTCGGGAAAAACCGTGGAAATCACAAATACTGATGCCGAAGGTCGTTTGGTTTTGGCCGACGGACTGACCTACGGACAGCGCTACAATCCCAAATTCATGATCACGATCGCCACGCTTACCGGAGCCGTTTCTGTCGCTCTCGGCGATCGCTATACAGGACTGGTTTCAAATGACAATAAGCTTAGTTCAGCTCTCAAAAAAGCAGGCAAAGCCACAGACGATCTCGTCTGGCCTCTGCCCATCCACCCCGATTATCGCAAACGCTACAAAAGCTCCGTCGCCGATCTCAAAAATCACGACAGCAGTCGCCAAGCCGGCACCATCATGGGCGGCATCTTTTTGGAAAAATTCATCGGCAAAAACAAATGGGCCCACCTCGATATCGCCGCAACCTCTTTCACCGATCACCCAAAGGAATACGAAACCAAAGGCGGCACCGGTTCCAGTATTCGTCTGCTTCTCGAGTTCCTCCGACAAAACTAAAACGCCGCGTTCGTATTGCAGTGATGATAAGCGTAGTACGAGGCTGTCACCGCTTCTCCCGCGCCGGTGATTGCCTGTTTGAATTCGCTGTCTGCGCAGTCTCCCGCCGCAAAAACCCCAGGGATATTTGTTTCCGTCTTTCTGTTAATCACGATTTCTCCATGATCATTTAACTGAACGCCTAAGCCCTTTGCCAGCTCTGTCTGTGGAATATGCCCAATTGCCACGAAAACGCCCTGCATCTCCAATTCTTTTCCGGAAAATTTTCCTTCGCCTGCTTTGAATTTAATTTTTTCCACGCCTGCCACGGCTTCAGACGTGCTTGCCCCGCCCGAAATTTCCGCGAT
>JBAZZM010000052.1:0-6929 GCA_041658805.1 Candidatus Altimarinota bacterium
TTCAATAAAACCTGACAGCCTTGAGCCTATTATGGAAAAAATCTTTGCCACAATATAAATAAAGCCCAAGCTTTCTAATCTGACTCCAAGGCCGTTAAAAGCGTACTGATAAATCATTTCTCCCCTCTCCGAAAATAATCCAAGCATAAGAATAAAAATTAACAATATAGCGCTTATATTCGCGAATAAAAACTTGCTTGGATTAGCGTCAGGATAAATTTTTTCATTTGGATTTGATCTTTCAGCTTTTATCATGACCATTAGAAAAAAAGCGGCCGAAAGGGCAATGAGAGCCACCTTGAAGCTCAATGTAATGTCATCTAAGGATATCAACAAGCTGGACATCAACATTCCCAATATTGTTCCAAGTTCGTCAGATACGCTCATTGATCCCAGATAATGCGTCAACATTTTTTTGTCGCTAACAATATCATGCAAGAAAGCTTCTTCCGTGCCTGACAAGAAAGCTAGTCCTACGCTAAAAAAGATTTGAAATAATAAAAAGAATGTGAAATCAGAAGCGAAAATCAAAAATATAAACGCAAATAGAGTGATTAAAAGTCCGGTTATGATGGTTATTTTTCTACCTATTTTATCGGCAAAAAAGGAACTTGGCACTTCGACTAACATCAAAAAAGCAAGACCTACGCCTTGAATTAACGCAATCTCGCTAAAAGAAAGTCCGTTTTTGTTTTGCCATATTATTAATGTGGGAATAATTATTCCGTAAGCAAAATGTTGGAAAAAAACTGAATTGTAAAAAAGCAAAAGATTTTTTTTCATAAGTGACATTACTGTGTTATTTCTATTGCGTTTAACAAAAGCTCCTTCGCCATCACTTCAACTGGCGCCTCTTTTCCAGTAAATAACTTAAACTGTTCCACCGCCTGAAAAAGCAGCATCCTGTCTCCGGTCACAATCTTTTTTCCCAAACCCTCCGCGATTTTCAGTAGCGGCGTCATTCTCGGCTTGTAAACAATGTCCGCCACAACACTAAATTTCGCTACAAATTCCTCCGGACAAAATTCCTTCACCTCTTTTTCATTCAAATCCGGATTCAAGGTCCAGATCGAGCTCGCCTGCACCAGCAAATCTCCGCCAAATTCCATCTTCCTCTCCAGCGCCGCTCCGACTACTCCAAATTCCTCCGCCAGTTTCAAAGCTTTTCCCTCGTCCCGATTCAAAACCACGATCTTTTTCGCGCCGGCTTTCTTTAGCCCATACACGATCGCCCGTGCCGCTCCGCCAGCGCCAAGCACCACCACGCTCATTCCTTTCACATCTCCAACCGCCTTATTGAATCCGATAAAATCCGTATTGTAAGCAGTAAGGAGCCCGCCCTCATTCACCACCGTATTCGCCGCGCCTATTTTGCGGGCGTCCTCATCCACCTCATTCATCTGCGCCAAAATCACTTCTTTATATGGAAGTGAAACCGACAAACCCGCGATCTCATCATCACGCACTTGTTTCATAAAACTCGCAAATTCATTTTCCGGAATCTCAAAAACCCCATACTGCGCGTCAATTCCCGCCGCCTTGAAGGCGGCATTAAACATCATCGGTGACAGCGAGTGTTTCGCCGGATAAGCTAAAATTCCATACGTCTTCATGCCAAAAAGTTACATGTCCTGCTTGAATAAGACAACAAAAAGTGGTATAATTCAACGATAAAAATAAAAACAAAACATGATCGCTTACGCCGCCACAACCGCAAGTTCCAGTATCGCCGATGGTACGACTGACCAGCTTTTCGGAATTTTTGAATTGATCGTCACCCGCATCCCACTCTGGATCACAGCTTTCATCGTCCTTGTTTTATCCATTTTAGCAGCCAAAATCGCACGTAGCATCGTCCAGAGCAAACTCGCCGACAGCGGCGTCGAAGACGAGCACGAAGCAATCCAGGCCCTTGGTGGCCGCATCGCTTACGCCGTCGTTTTGACTATCGGTGTCACAGTCGCTTTCAAAATCGCCGGCATCGACCTTACCACTATTATCGCCGCCATCGCCTTCGGCCTTGGCTTCGCTTTGCAGGATTTGATTATGAATTTTCTGGCCGGCATCATGGTTGTCGGCAGCCGCCATTTCACGATCGGCGACTTTATCGAGGTAAACGGCACTCTCGGCCGCGTCGTAGAAATCCAGTCCCGCAACACTGTTTTGCAGGGCACGGACGGCACCAAAATCATCGTTCCAAACGCAGATCTCTTCAAAAACAAAGTCACCAGTTTCACCAGCAACCCTTTCCGCAGAATCGAAGTGGAGGTTGGTGTGGACTATCGTGCAAATCTCGAAAACGCTCTCAAAGTTTGCGACCATGTCACTCGCAACACCAAAGGAATTTTGCTCGAACCAAAGCCATATGTCATTGTCAGCGAGTGGGGCGACAGCGAAATAGTCATCAAAATCCGCGCATGGGTGGAATCCCGTAGCGGCTGGCTCAAAATCAAAAGTCATCTTCTTACCAACCTGACAAAAGCCTTCAACGACTACAAGATCGATATCGCCTGGCCGATTGTCCAGATGGCTTACGACAAAGAAATCGAGCACGGCAAAGACAAGCTTTTTGAGGTGAAGGAAAACAAAGATAAGGAAATCAAAGTCACAGCCCAGATTCCGGTTCCGGCCCCGATCAAACCTACATACACAGCTGAAGCCACAGACCTCGATACCGGCGAACCACTCCGTCCTCTCGCCGAAATCCGCCCGATTGAAAAGAAGTAAATACAGGCAAAAAAAAACTCCGACATGCGGAGGAAAAAACCGTGGTATCGGCTTAATTGATTTTAAATAAAGCCGAGAATTTTTATTTTTGTTTTTCGAGGAGACCATCTCTCAAGTTTTGACATGCCTTGCTTCGGACAATATTTTTGGTCGTGCCGACGACTGCCTGTTTGATGTGACCTTCTACCCGACTCGTAAGAGATGCGGGGAGATCACCAGACTCAAGTCCGCGAGGGACAAGCTACAAAGGCGGCCCAGCTGGTCGAGAAGGGCCATCACAACGCATGAGGGATAATCGTTTGTTGGTAAGCGATCATCCTTCAGGCGTTGTACCTGCCGGGATCATTCCAGGGATAAATTCGGGATAAATCCTGGATCATTCCAGGGATAAATTATAGTTACCTGATTTTCAATGTGCTTTTTGATGCGCCTCCAAAACCAGCTTCGACAAGGGCATCATATGTACTATCAAATCTAACGTTTCATAACAGTATAGCAAGTTGAGCATTTTACTTCAACCATATGTACTGGACAGGGCGAGAAGTGTGTTTCTACTCCAAAACGGCGTACTGGTACGCCGTCTCTTTAGTTTCGGACCGGTCCGAAAAACAGGCTTAAATTTCAGCATAAGAAAGCCATTTTAGCTTTTAGGATTTACCTTTTTGCAATCCCAAAGTTCGTATAGCACTTTTTGTGTATAATACCCATATAACCAACCCCTATGTTTCGCATCGCCGTTCTCGCCTCTACAAAAGGTACCGATCTCCAGGCCATCATCAATGAAATGAAAGCCGGAAAAATGCCAAACATCGAACTCGCCATTGTCATCAGCGACAAGGCAAACTGCTACGCGATCACACGCGCAAAAGCCCAAGGCTACAAAACTCTCTTTATCGATCCGAAAGGCAAAACCAGAGACCAATTTGACGCCGAACTCGCAGCCGCCTTCAAACAGGAACAAGTCGACCTCGTCGTCCTCGTCGGCTTCATGCGCATCCTCTCGACCTCATTCGTCCAAAAATTCCATCACAAAATCATCAACGTCCACCCCGCCCTCATTCCCAAATTTTGCGGCCCCTCTTTCTTTGGCGCAAATGTCCACGAAGCCGTCCTCAAAGCAGGGGAGTCAGAGAGCGGCATGACCATCCACTATGTCGAAGAAGGCGTGGACACCGGCGAAATCATCCTCCAAAAAACCTGCCCCGTCCTGCCCGACGACACTCCCGATACTCTCAAAACCCGCGTCCAGGAGCTGGAAAAAAAGTGCTATCCGGAGGTGATCCGCACTATCGCCACTTCCAAAAGTACTTCAACGCGCTGACCAGATGCAGCCACGAAATCCGACTAAAAACCAACCGTAGCACCCCGCCTTCGCTTAGTCTCTTGTGGTAATGCTTCGCAACCGCTTGCGGAAAATACACTATCTTGTATCCCGCGCCACGCACTTTTCTGCACAGATCAAAATCCTCCATAAACAGAAAAAACCTCTCGTCAAACCCGTCCACTTTTTCGAATAATTTTTTCGGCATCATCATAAACGCGCCGGTGATCAGATCAACCTCCTGCGTCTTTTCATGGTCAAAATCTATCATCAGATAGCGGTTATATCGTCTTTTCCACTTTCCGATCTTTTTCAAAAAAGTCCTCTTTATAATCAGGTCAAAAAACTTAAAATCCCTTCTGCACGACGGCTGAACTGTTCCGTTGTGATACATCAACTTCGGTCCGAGAATCCCGACTTCGCTGTGTTTTTCCATGTATTCCACCATCTTCCCAAGCGTCTCCGCTTCCACAGTTATATCCGTATTCAGAATCAGAACGTATTGTCCCCATGCCTCATACGCCGCTTTGTTGTGCGCCGCGCCATATCCAAGATTTTTCTTCGACTCGATCAGTTTTATCTCGTTCTTTTTCGCCGCCTTCCTCAAAAACTGGATGCTCTCATCGCTGGAATGATTGTCGCAAACAATCACCTCGAAATCTTTAAATTTGCTCTCTTTCAAAGCGCCCAAGCACAAACTCGGGAAATATTTTTGATTGTAATTTACGATCGTGATCGAAAGTTTCATAGTTTTTTTCGCACGCCGATTTTTACTTTGTTCGGCGAAGTTCTTAATTTCACTTCACCGCGCACAAATGAGTTTGGCTGTACATTTTCCGGCAGAATTATTCCCGCGCCGATCATACTTCCTGTGCCAATTTTTATCCCCGGCATGATGCTGGTGTTTATCCCCACGCGCACATTGTCTCCGATCACAGCGCCAAATTTATTGCTTCCGATATCCATTTTTTCTCCTGCGTTACTCACTACAACATTCGCTTCATCCAGCCGCAAATTGCCGGTCACAGTCCCGGCGCCAAAGGACACGTTGTTGCCGATCACGCTGTCTCCTATGTAGTTGGAATGCGTCCAAACATCATTGCCCAGAAAACTTCTGGCCACTTCCGTCCCGAAACCAACCACGCAGTTTTCGCCGATGTGACTGCCACGCACCAGCGCGTTCGTCGCCACTATAGAATTTTTGCCGATGTAAGTCGGCCCTTTGATCACAGCATTTTCCATCACTTTCACGCCATCCTCGATGATTACTTCGCCATCGATTGTCGCGCTCTTGGATATATTCGCGCTCTTTGCCACTTTCTTTTCCGCCTTTGAAAAAAGATATTCGAAGACCTTTTGAATATGCCACGGATATTTCAGAGCCTGCCAAAAACCGTTGTATTTCACGGCCTTCATTTTCACGCCGTCCTTCATCATTGCCGCCAAAGCTTTCTCATACAAATCATCTTTTTCACCACGCACCTTCTCTAAATACCACACCAGCTTCGCTGGTGTGGTATGCAAATGAAGCACCAGATTGATCATGTCGCCGGGCTCGTTTCCCTCGCCCGGCTTCTCGATAATATTTTTTATAAAACCTTTTTTATCTACTTCCAAATATCCTCCAGGGAAATAACTCTCCACTTTTTTGCCTAGCAGATAGCTCTCCGCTTCGCCCGGTTTAAAGGCCTCTTTCATGGCTTCAAAAGCTTCTCCATCAACGATATCATTTCCGCTCACAATCAAAAGAGGCTGATTGTTTAGTAGATTTTTCGCCGCCAAAACCGCGCCATGCATCCCGTTCGAAATCTTTTGCTCGACGATCTTTACTTTCAATTTCAGCTTCTTCCCCAACCGCTCGATTTTCTCTCTGTTGTGCCGTCCAGCCACAATCGCGATATCACTGAAACCGGCCTCTTTCAGCGTTTCCAACTGATACTGGATCAGCGGTTTGCCCAAAAATTCCAAAAAATTCTTATCCTCTATGGGCTGCATGCGTTTGCTCTGCCCCGCAGCCAGTAATAAAACTTTCATTGCCGACAGTCTATAGCGATTTTAGCCACAGATAAAGGGCAATCTTACGTGATCGCCATTTGTCGGTATTTTTTGAATAAACCATCAATCCTGTTCTCGCCCTCACTCTTTCCGTCATTTTTCAGCAGGCCGTTATGAGCAAACTCATGATGCCCTTTGCACAGCGGAACAATTGATTTGTGATCTCTCGAAACCGCCCATCTTTTCATATGATGCAAAACCTCGTACGGTTTATTACAATTTTCATGTGCGCATTTCCCGCCGGTTCTCTCGATCACTGTCCTTTTCGTCATCACTGGAATATATCTGCCAACGATTTTCCCGAGGAAATCTTCCGGCTTTTCGGCTTCCTTCTGCGGTTCTACTCTTTTTGCCATCATCTGGCTTGTCCCAGCCATCTTTTTCAAAATCCTCCTCAAAACCTCTTTGTTACTCAACTCTTTCCCGATCTCTTTTTTCAATTTCAAAAATAAAAACTGCATCTCTTCATCCAGCGGAATCTTCATAACGGTTTCCACATTTATCAACTTGTTTTCCGATTTTCCGCGAATCTCTTTGCTCAATTCATTGAGCGCACTTTTGCTCATATTCTCAACTTTATCCGCAAAAAATCTGTCAGTCTCCGGCGTAGCGATTTTGGCCACCAGAGCCACCTTATGAATACCCTGCGTTTCAATCGCTTTTTGCAAACACGGTTTATTTTGCAAATCTTCATCCAGTTTCAGTGCCTTCTTAACTAGCGCCTCCGACAATCCAGCCAGCTTAAAAGAATATTCAAAAATACTCGAAAAACCTTTCTCTTTATGAACACCGCTTTTATATATTTTCGGCAGAATCGCCAAAAGCT
>JBAZZM010000053.1:0-6863 GCA_041658805.1 Candidatus Altimarinota bacterium
AAGCTTTTTTTACTTCATAATTTTCAATCGCCTTTTCGCATCGTAAAGCGCTCATCCCCACCGCAGCCACTCCTCCCGCTTTCAAAGCTCCCACCAAAGCCAGCGCGTTGATAATCGTCGCCACCATCCCCATCGTATCAGATGTCACCCGATCCAGTTTTAAATTGGCATGATCCCGAAACCGCCAGATATTCCCCCCGCCGACCACGATCCCGATCTTCACGCCAAGTTTCTGCAAAGCCCTCATCTCCAGTACAAAACTCTCCAGCGCCTTTGAGCTGTCAAAAATCTCCCCAGACACCTTCAGCAAAATCCTCTTGTATTTGAGCGCAGTTTTTGGCATAAATAAACACTATTACCTAAAAAGGATACTAGGGAAAAAGAAGTTTAATATCAAGAACAAGCACATGCCTGAAATTACAGAAAACAAGGATCAAGCCACTTTTGCTAAAGCATTAGCAAGATATTGCGAACTATGCGCACACAGTCTCTCGACTGGCATCGCAAGAGTAACCAAAGATCGTCATAGTGAGTCGCTTGGTCCGGAAACCATACCAATTTGTATATGCGAATTTCTGCTCCTGATTATGAAGGTTACAAACAACTTTACGGAATCATTGGAACTAAGCACTCATCAAAGTGCTGATCAACTCAAAATCATCCGACAACTTTTGCAACTGTTACCACAAGTCGAAAAAACCATTGAAACATGCCAAACGATTCCGAAAGAAATCGCTACCGCCATTCAAGAATATATCGCTCATCTTAAAAAACTGGCCACGGATGGAATCGGAATCATCGCCACCAAAGAAGATCCAGCAAGTACGGCAATTTTAGTAATCATCGCAACTATCGCTAATCAACTTAAAAAAAGACCATTTTCTTCATCTTTTGCAAAAAACTAGCAACTAGCCTTTCAACAAAAACCACGCAATCGCCACGCCCAGCGCGATCCCGAAAATAAAAAACAGCGGTATCTTTTTGTCATTTTTTTCTTCCGGCACACTTGCCAGCTCGGCCAACAAATCGGCGTTTATAATCACATCCTCCCCCGCGTAGCGCTCCCAGCTGTCCTCAAAATCCCGCCCCGCGATCAGATTCACAAACTTGTCAAATTTCACCTTCACCTTTTCATTCGGCTTCAGATTCGTAAAATCCGCCTCCGACACAGGCGCCGGCGCGAAATTTTCCGCCGCTTCACTTTCAAAATGGTTGATCTTAAATTCCGGATCAGCCTCGACCTCTTTGCCTTTGCGCAAATTGATGATGTTGTCGTCTTTCACAGGACAATTTTAGCCTAATCCCGTCTACATGTCCATTCCAGGCATCCCATGCGCGTGACCGCCTTCTTTCTTTTCTTCCGGAATTTCGGAAACCGCAGCTTCCATCGTTAGGAAAATCGCCGCCACGCTGGCCGCGTTCTCGATCGCGCTACGCACCACCATCTTAGGATCGATGATTCCGGCCTCCACCATATCCACATATTTATCTTTGGCCGCGTCATAACCGATTCCTTCTTTTGAATTTAGAACCTTTTCCACAACCACCTCGCCTTTTTTGCCGGCGTTCTCGGCAATCTGTAGTAACGGAGCGGTCAAAACACTTTTGATAATGGCAATTCCGGTATCTTCATCGGCATCATCCCCTTTCAATTTTTCCAGAGCCTTCATCGCGCGCAGTAAAGCCACGCCACCTCCGGACACGATTCCTTCCAAAATCGCCGCGCGTGTCGCGTTCAACGCGTCCTCGATACGCAGTTTTTTCTCTTTCAATTCAATTTCGGTCGCCGCGCCGACACGGATTACTCCCACGCCTCCGGCCAGCTTTGCCAAGCGCTCTTTCAATTTTTCTTTATCGAATTCCGAATCACTCTTTTCCAACTGCACTTTGATTTCGGCCACCCGATCTTTGATGTCGGATTTTTTACCTTTGCCTTCGATAATCGTCGTTTTGTCCTTATCCGCGATCACTTTGCGGGCTTCGCCCAAATGCGAAAGTTCCGCCGTTTCCAACTTCAGACCAATCTCTTCGCTGATCACCGTTCCACCGGTCAAAATCGCGATATCCTTGAGCATTTCCTTCCTTCTATCTCCAAAACCCGGTGCCTTTACCGCCAACACGTTAAACACGCCGCGCAGTTTATTCAAAACCAAAGTCGCCAGCGCCTCGCCATCCACATCCTCGGCGATAATCACAAGCTCCTTGCGTCCGCTTTGAGCCACTTTTTCCAGAATCGGCAACAAATCCTGCACCGAACCGATCTTTTTGTCAGTGATCAAAATCTTCACATCTTCATAAGCCGATTCCATCCGCGACGGATCGGTAACGAAATAAGCTGAAATATAACCGTTATCAAACTGCATACCTTCCACGACTTCCTTTGAAAGTCCCATAGCTTGTGACTCCTCCACCTGAATCACGCCGTCGGTTCCGACCATTTCCATGATCTCGGCAATTAGCTGTCCGACCTCTTCGTCCTGCGCCGAAATCGTCGCCACTTGGGCGATCTTCTCTTTGCTGTCCCCGACTTGGATCGCCATCTTCGTCAAAGCCTCGCACACAGCCTTCACAGCTTTTTCAATTCCGTGTTTCAGATGCATCGGATTCGCGCCAGCGGTCAGATTTCGCAGCCCCTCTTTGATGATCGCCTCCGCCAGTATAGTCGCCGTCGTCGTCCCATCTCCGGCCACATCATTCGTTCTCGTCGCCACCTCCCTGACCATCTGCGCGCCCATATTTTCAAACGGATCCGGCAGTTCGATTTCCTTGGCGATCGTCACTCCGTCATTGGTCACCATCGGAGCGCCATATTTCTTTTCCAGAATTACATTCCGCCCTTTTGGCCCCAGCGTGATTTTGACTGTATTAGTAAGCTTCTCTATCCCCGCCAGTAGCTTTTGTCTGGCCTCGTCCCCAAATTGAATTTTCTTAGCCATATTGGTTTTAAGTTATTGTTATAATTTGCAAACTAATTCAACACCGCGTAAATATCCGACTCGGAAAGAATCAAAACTTCTTTGCCGTCCAGCTTTACTTCCGTCGGCCCGTATTTGGAAAACAAAACAAGATCCCCGACTTTCACATCCATCGGCACTCGAACCCCGTCATCAAATTTTCCCGGCCCGACAGCCAGCACTTTTCCCTTCATCGGTTTCTCTTTGGAAGCAGTATCCGGAATTATGATTCCGCTCGCCGAAGCACTCTCCTCATTCACCGCCTCAACCACCACATGATCTCCCAAAGGCTTTATCTTAGCCATATTTAAAGATTTTAGATAATAAAATTAGCACACCGTATTATAGAGTGCTAGTTTACGGCGTCAAGAGAAACTTACGCACCAGCACAAAATATAAAATCTATCTCACGACTTCAGTCATCCTTTTTTTAAATCTCTCATCCACCTTCCACCATCTTCCCACGAAAACTCAACCACAGCGCATCATTCTAAGCCCAGCGGTGAGCATACACTCACCACGCCACATTCCCCCATTTTTGTCGCGCAAATCCTCACTCAAAACCTTCACTTTTTACCTGAAACAAGCTATAATCCGGCCACCAAGTAAATCATAAAACAACGAAATATGAGCACCGAAATCAACTCCGTAATTCACCAAAAACCCTCTCAATATCTCCACCGCCAATTCGTCCTCCTCGGCCGTGAGCGGAACCGGATCACCTACAAACTTTTGGCCCTGCTTCCGAAAATTTATCAGGCAAAAATCTATGAAGCCAAAGGATACACCACCATTTACGAATACGCCGGAAAATTGGCCGGACTTTCCCGTCCCGTTGTCGAAAAAGCTCTCAAATTGGAAGAAAAATTAAAAGACAAACCGCATCTTCAGAGAGCCGTCGAAACTCAGGGCATTCACAAAGTTGCCATCCTCGCCAATCTAGCCACACCGCAAAACGAAGCCATGTTTGCCGACAAAATCGAGAATATGAGCAAACCGGCGCTCCAACAGCTAAGCAAAGACCTGCGCGGAAAAGAAGAACCAGCTATGAAAATCGAGCTGGACACAGAAATGCAGTTTTTGTTTTTGAGTCTGAAAAAAGAAATCGGGAAAGAACTCAGCAATAAAGAAGCCCTAAGAAGAATCTTAAAGAAAATGGCTTCTACAAGCCAAATGATGGCAAAACCCCTCGGGTCGCATCCACAAGCCAAAAACACGAAGAAAATCCCCGGGGAACAGGCGCGAAACAAGCGCAGCGAGTGGAGTGCCAATTGCACAAAAACCACCCGCTACATTCCTGCCGTCCAAAAAAGACTGGCTCTATCCACAACAAACGGAAGATGTTCCCAACAAAATTGCCACCGCCCCGCGGAAATCTTTCATCACCAAATCCCGTTTTCCCAAAACCGCAACCACGCCTCGATCACAGCTCTTTGCAAAATTCACCACGAATTTGCCCATAACGGAATCAGCAAAGAACTTACTGAAACTGACTTGCTCTATCGGAAATATCGTCGGCAAACCTTAGATCAGACTTAAGCTTCGCCAACCACAACCAAGGTTTTTCAGTTTTTTCAATCAGACTCGCCTAGTCCGCAAACTCCTCCGCTCTCGTCTCCCTTATCACATGCACCTTCACGGCTCCCGGATGTTGCAGATCATATTCGATCTTTTTGGCGATCTGATGGGTCATTTTCACAGCCTGTAGATCGTCAACTTTTTCCGGATCCACAAAGATTCTCACCTCTGTGCCGGCTTGAATCGCGAAAGCTTTTTTCACGCCTTCAAAACTCTTGCAGACATTTTCCAATTCCTCCAAACGACGAATATAGGTATCCAGATTGTCCTTTGTCGCGCCAGGACGGGCATTTGCAATCAGGTTCGCGGCCTGCACCAGCTGGGCCTCCAGCGTTTCCGCCGGCGGATGCCCGTGATGTGCGTCAATCGCATGCACGACTTCTTTTGGCATTCCAAACTTCTTTGCTATGTCCGCGCCGATCTGGGCGTGATGACCCGGCACCTCATGATCCACGGCCTTGCCGATGTCATGGAGAAGCCCCGCCTTGCGGCAGATTCCCACATCAGCGCCCACTTCCGCCGCCAGATTCGCTGCGATAAAGGCCACTTCAATGGAATGCTTCAACGCGTTTTGCCCATGGGTCACGCGGAATTTCAATCTTCCTAAAATCTTGATCATATTCGGATGAAGGCCGGTCACGCCGGTTTCCAAAACAGCTTTTTCACCGAGTTCTTTGATCAATTCATTCACTTCCAATTTCACTTTTTCAAACATCTCCTCGATGCGGGCCGGATGAATACGTCCATCCTCGATCAGTCTTTCCAAAGTAATCTTTGCAATATAGCGCCGCACGAGGTCAAAACTGGCGATCACTATCGAACCGGGAGTATCGTCCACGATCACATCCACACCGGTGATCTGTTCAAAGGTATTGATGTTGCGACCTTCACGGCCGATAATCCTCCCCTTCAGATCATCGCTGGGCAGATTGACGATCGTCGCGGTCGATTCCGCAGCCGTTTCCGAAGCATTCCTCATGATCGCATCTGCGATGATATACCGCGCTTTTTCATCGGCCTTCTCCTGCAATTCCAACTCCACTTTCTTGATTTGCTCGACAATATCAGCCTTGGATTCCTCCTCCACATTTTTCAACAAAAGCTCTTTTGCCTGCTCCTTTGACATGCCGGCGATCTTTTCCAGCTGTTCGGCCTGTCTCTTGTAAATCCCCTCGATATCATCACGCAATTTTTTTACCGACCCGACCTTCGTATCCAATTCCTGCTTCAGCTTGTCCGCAGCCTCACTTTTCTTGTCCAAACTCTCCTCTTTTTTCAGCAAACGCTCCTCCGCCTCGGCCAGATGCCCGCGCTTTTTTTCCTCCTCACGCTTGGCCTCCTCCTGCATCTTCAAAGCCTCGTTTCGAGCCTCATAAAGAGTCTCTTTGGCCTTGTTTTTTGCCTCACTCAAAATATCCTCGGACTTTTTTACCAGATCCTGATTCTTTGCTTCAACCTGTTTTTTCCTGTAAGTATAGCCACCTGCCGTTCCCGCAGCGATCCCCACGATCGCGAGTAAAATATAAATCCACATATAGTAAGAAGGTTAACTTTTTAACCTTCAGCGGAAAATTATGGAAATTACGACAGAGTGGGTCAGTTCGCGACCTTTTTCGTGGTGATTCTGAGATTTATATCTGATGATTTCAGGGTCAAATTTCAGCTTGTATACTTGATAAATCGTAATTCCTGTTCTCTCCTGCCTCGGGTCTTGATTTCTGCCACGAGTCTACTTTATCCCTCCGAAATGTCAATCAATTCCTTTAGAAAAATTTTAAACTTTTTTAAGAACTTTGTGCTACTACATTTCCACATGCGCAAAACAGCTTTATTCATCATCATTTTTTTGAATTTTACCGGCTCCGCCATAGCCTCTTCTTCGCTGCAAATAAACGAAATCATGGCAAATCCCACGGGCAAAGATCAGGACAATGAATGGATCGAATTGGTCAATCAAGGCACCTCAACAATCGACCTGTCAGGCTTCCAGCTTCAAAACAGCAAAAAGCAAAATTTAAACGGCCAAATTCCGGCCAAATCGATCTACCTCATCGAAAAACCGAAAATCAGCGTCCGAAACTCCAACGAGGAAATCCATCTGCTAAATCCCGCCGGCGAAATCATCGACACCGCCAGCTACAAAAGCGCTCCGGAAGGCCTGTCCTTTGGTCGTGTCACCATCACAAACGGTCAAAAATCCAAAATCGACTGGGCTTGGAGCACTCCCACAAAAAATCAGCCAAACCAAATTCTTTACGAAACAACCAACAAAATCATCTCCCCGCCTCAAATCGGCAACGACTTCTATTTTGAAATTCTCGAAAACGACCG
>JBAZZM010000054.1:0-6688 GCA_041658805.1 Candidatus Altimarinota bacterium
TTCTTTCAGGGAATAGTTGGAGATGAGGAAAAAACCCGGAAATTTTTTCCGCTTGTTACGACGATTTTTCTGTATGTGCTGGTGTCGAACTGGATGGGGCTACTTCCGGGTTTTGGGAGTATAGGACTTTGGGAAACGCATGAGGGGCATGAGGTGCTCGTGCCGATTTTCAGATCGACTTATGCGGATGTGAATATGACTTTTGCGCTGGCGCTGATTGCTGTGACCGGGGTGCAGGCTTTCGGCTTTTCGATGCTTGGATTCAAAGGCTACGCAGGGAAGTTTTTTATTAATCCGCTGAAAAATCCGGTGGGATGTTTTGTTGGAATTTTGGAAATGTTTTCGGAAATTTCAAAGATGATTTCGTTTTCCTTCCGTCTTTTTGGAAATGTGTTCGCGGGTGAGGTGCTGCTGCTCGTGATTGCGTTTTTGGTGCCGTTTATCGCGCCGTTACCTTTTTATGGATTGGAAATCTTCGTTGGCTTTATTCAGGCTCTTGTGTTCGCGTTTTTGACGCTGGTGTTCCTGACGATTGCGACGACGGAACATGCGCATTAGGGGGGTGGTTTTGTTTGGGATTGAATTAGAAAACAAAGCTGTTTGAGCTGTCGAAAATTATGCTATTTCGTAATGAATTTCTTGGAAGTCAAAACAGCTTGTTGATGGGAAAAATTCGAGTTAAATCTCTGCCCGGGCAGGCGCGATACTTTGTTTTTGGCTTGGGGTCGATGTCAATTTGACGGATCGGGAAATGTGCTTGGATTCAATTCCGTCCTAGGACGGAATTGCAATTTTGGTGCGGGCTTCCTAGGAAGGCGAAGATTTTGTGCGTCGCCGCGTTGCGGGATTTTCGACCTGTACAAGAAAGAGCCTTCTTTTGGAAAGCTCTTTTAATTTTAATACAAGGATTTTTTTGCGGGGCAAAAAAATCTATTTATGTAGCAGCATAAACAGCGGGGCCAGCACCAAGGTGAGAGTGGAGAGAAGTTTGATCAGCACGTGCAGGGATGGGCCGGCGGTGTCTTTGAAGGGGTCGCCGACGGTGTCGCCGATGACGCTGGCTTTGTGGGCAAAGGAGCCCTTGCCGCCGTAAGCGCCGGTTTCGATGTATTTCTTGGCGTTGTCCCATGCGCCTCCGGAGTTATTCAAAACCAAGGCGAGGATGATACCGGAGATAGTTCCGACCATCAGAGTGGCGCCGACGGATTCAGGTCCGAGGATAAAGCCGACAGCCGTAGGAACTACGATAGCTGTTAATCCCGGCAGAACCATTTCTTTTAAAGCGCCGCGGGTGGCGATATCGACAGAACGGGCGTAGTCAGGCTTTTCAGTGCCTTTCATGATGCCAGGTTTTTCTTTGAATTGGGCGCGAACGTCATTGATGATGTAGTAAGCGGCGCGGCCGACAGCGCGGATGGCGAAGGCCGAGAAGATAAAGATCAAAACAGCGCCGATGAGGCCGCCGACGAAAACGATAGGTTTGGCCAGATCGATAGAGTCCAATTTTACTTCTTCCATATAAGCCGAGAAAAGCAGGAAGGCGGCCAGAGCGGCGGAGCCGACGGCGTAGCCTTTTGTCAGAGCTTTTGTGGTGTTGCCGACAGAGTCCAGACGGTCAGTGCGTTTTCTGACCTCTTCCGGAGATTTTGACATTTCGACGATACCTCCGGCGTTGTCCGTGATCGGACCAAAAGTATCCATGGCCAAGATATAAGCGGCGGTGGAAAGCATACCCATGGTGGCGACGGCTGTGCCATAGAGGCCGCCATCTTCGATTCCCGTGGCTTTGCCAAGGAAATAAGAACCAAGCAGAGCGGCGGAAATCACGAGGACAGGAAGACCTGTGGATTCCATACCGACGGCGAAGCCGGTGATGATGGTCGTGGCGCCACCTGTTTCGCAAGACTTGGCAATTTCTTTAACCGGACGATATTTGTATTCAGTGTAATATTGTGTGATGTAAACAAAAGCAATGCTGGTGACGATACCGACCAATCCGGCGGCGAAGAACCAAATCCAATAGGCTTTTTCCGGATCCGGATTAAGTAGCAGGTAAGTGGCGATTGCAAAGCCGATCATGGCCAAGATGGCACTTACTGCGAAGCCTTTATTCAAACCTTTCATCGGATCCTGATTTTCTTTAATTTTAACAAAGAAAACTCCGATCATGGAAGCGACCAGACCGAAGGCACGGGCGACGAGCGGGAAAATAATTCCTTTGATTCCGAAAACCGGAAACAGAGTGATACCGATAATCATGGCACCGATATTTTCAGCGGCTGTGGATTCAAAAAGATCGGCTCCACGACCGGCACAATCTCCGACATTATCACCGACGAGATCGGCTATGACGGCAGGATTTCGAGGATCATCTTCCGGTATGCCGGCTTCTATTTTTCCAACCAAATCTGCTCCAACATCAGCGGCTTTGGTATAAATACCTCCGCCGAGCTGGGCAAAAAGAGCTACGAATGAAGCTCCGAAACCGAAACCAACGATTTGCAAAGGAACTTCCTGCGGATTTTCCAGACCGCCGAGAAAATAAAATAATCCTCCGACACCGAGCAAAGACAAAGCGACGACCAAGATACCGGAAACGGCGCCACCGCGAAGAGAAATTTGTAGAGCTTTATTAAGGCTTGTTTGGGCCGCGGAAGCTGTACGGAGATTGGCTTTGACGGAGATATACATGCCTATGAAGCCTGCGAGCGCCGAACAGAAAGCGCCAAGAATGAAAGAAAGGGCGGTATGCCATGCATAAGTGGGGTTACCACTTAAGTAGTAAGCGGCGAAAAGGATCACAGCCAAAACGACAGTGAGAGTCCCGATGGTGATATATTGTCTTTTCAAAAATGCCATTGCGCCAAGCCTGATGGCTTCAGCGATTTCCTGCATTTTTTTTGTGCCGATGTCCTGTGAAAGAACGTGGCGGGCCAGTCCGAAAGCCACTATCAGGGCAAGCAGACTGATTGCAAACGTGGAGTAAAACATGGGGAAAAATTAAAAATATATATAAAAAGTTCGGAGGGATTTTAACAGCGGGGAAGGGCAAAGGCAAGAGAGTTTGTAGGCTTGCTATAAATCTTTTTATCTGTAGAATCCTAGCGCTATGGAAATTCGCAATATCGCCATCATCGCGCACGTAGATCACGGAAAAACCACTCTCGTGGACGCTCTTCTAAAATCCGGCGGGGCTTTCGAGTCGTATCAGCATGTGGATGAGCGTGTCATGGACAGTGATGCGCAGGAAAAAGAGCGCGGGATCACGATTTACGCAAAGAACGCGGCGATCACTTACAAAGGCACGAAGATCAATATCGTGGATACGCCCGGACACGCCGATTTCGGTTCGGAAGTGGAACGTGTGCTGCGGACCGTGGACGCGACGGTTCTGCTGGTAGACGCTTTTGAAGGGCCGATGCCGCAGACCAAATTCGTCTTGAAAAAATCTCTGGAGCTGGGGCTGAAAGTGCTCGTGGTGATCAATAAAATCGACAAACCGATGGCGCGACCTGACGCGGTGGTGGATCTGACTTTTGATCTATTTTCAAATCTGGGCGCAACTCATGAACAGCTGGATTTTCCTTATATTTATACGATTGCGAGAGAGGGGATCGCGATTCGCAAACTGACCGATGAAAAAAAAGATATCACTCCTCTTCTGGATTTTATTTTGGAAAATGTGAAACCGGCGGCGCAGGAACTGGACAAACCGTTTCGAATGCAACCGGCGACGTTGCACTACGATAATTTTTTGGGAAGAATGGCCGTGGGCCGTGTGGCCGAAGGAAAATTAAAAGCGAATCATGATGTGTTTGTGGTGAGAGCGGACGGGGAAAAACGCAAAGCGCGTGTGTCGGAAATTTTTACATTCAAAGGAATCAAAAGAGTGCCGTCCGATGAAGTGCAGGCCGGAGATATAGTGGCTGTGGCCGGAATTCCCGATATCTATGTGGGAGAGACGATTGCCGAAGATGAAAATGCTGAAGCGCTTCCGGCGATAAAGATCGATCCGCCGGCGTTGGCGATCCGTTTTATGGTCAATGATTCGCCATTCGCAGGAAAAGATGGAAAATATGTAACGGGCCGGCATATCAAAGAAAGACTGGAAAAAGAATTGGAAACGAATGTTGGTTTGAAACTGGAACACACGCCAAACAGCGACGCGGTAAACGTATACGGTCGCGGTGAAATGCATATCGCGGTTTTGATTGAGAATATGCGACGCGAAGGTTTTGAATTGCAGATTTCCCAGCCGAAAGTGGTGATGCAGGAAATTGACGGCAAAAAATTTGAGCCGATTGAATACGTGGTGATCAATGTGCCGGAAAAAATGAGCGGCAAAGTGATTGAGGCCATTTCCGGTCGCAAAGGGCAGATGACCAATTTGAAAACCGAGAACGGAAATACGACTTTGGAATTTGAAGTGCCGACTCGGGGACTGCTGGGTTTCAGATCGGTCTTCATGATTATGACCAGAGGCGAGGGAACTTTTTACCATTCCTTCGACAGGTTCGCGCCGTATTGCGGTGAGATCGAAAAGCGCAGTGTGGGCTCGCTGATTTCCGGTGAGACAGGTGTGTCGATGGCTTATTCTTTATGGAAATTGCAGGAAAGGGGACCGCTATTTATCAAACCGGTGACGGAAATTTATGAAGGCATGATCATCGGCGAACACAATCAGGGCACGGATTTGGTGGTGAACGCGACAAAAAATAAAAAACTGACGAACACGCGATCGTCCGGCAACGACGAGGCGATTGCTTTGGAGCCGCCGATTCCGATGAATCTGGAAAAAGCTATCGAATACATCAAGGAGGATGAATACGTGGAGATCACGCCAAAGAGTATCAGACTGCGAAAGGCGATGCTGACGGACAATGACAGGAGAAGGGCGAGGAGATGAGGGGTGGGAGTTCTAGTCGTCACTGTTGAATACTCCGATTCCGATGATTGGCGGTTTTGTCGGCTTTGGATCCGGTCCAGGCGTGCAGCGCTGTATCCACGGTTTATCTTGCTGTTCCGCAGGTTTTCCTTCTCCGCCAAGGACAAACGTTAAAAAAGCAGTTTCGGCCGCATCTCCGAAATTGAGATTTGGGTTTCTGGGACAGGTTAGGACTGCATTGGCAAATCTTCCATCGTCGCCGTCACGAAGGAAGATAAAAATTGTCTGTCCATCAACTTCGAGCTTCCAGACACCTCTATCTCGTCCCGTGGAGTAACGTGCGATCAAGTTGTTGAAGAAAGTCTCTTTGTCGACCTTAACAACTAAAGTGGCGTTTTTTTTGTCAGAGATAGATTCATGATGAAATGGATTGCTAGTAGGTGTTCAATCAGCTTAATAAAAACCAGGTTGGAAACTTCACGATTGGGATCACCGACAATTTTTATATCGCTGAAATCCTTGTCGACAACTAATTTGTATAGATTGTTTCCATCGTGAATTTCAAAAATCAGAGAATCGTAAGAAATTCCAGGGCTATACAGTCCTCCATCTTTAGACGAATGTAGTCTGTTGTGGGAATTTCTCATTAGAGCGGCTTGAAGTTTGGCTAGAAGTTTTATTTTGTTGGCGGCGAGACTTTCAACCTTTTCTGGGATTGCAAATGGATCTCGACCAAATTTGAGATAGACTTCTTCTGCGGTTATTGCCCTTGCTTTGGCATGCTGAAAACTCTCTTGCTGCATCCAGGCTTCCAATGAGGTGGAGTCTTCCGGCTTGTTATCGTCGGCGAAGGCCAAAGTTCCGACAGTCATTGCCCGGATGGCCATAACGAGAGCCAAAACGGTTTTGATGAGCGATGGCCCCTGTTGTTTTTCGGCTTGGTTGGTGCGACTGTGGTTTTCGTTAACTTCTCGCATATATGTTTACAATAGGCGAGTACTCTATAACGAAACTGGCGTAATGTCAATGTTTCTCACAAGCCCAGCAGTACAGCCGCAATTCATGGACAGGGGAAGGGCGCGGAGATGAGGAGCGGGCTAGTAGACGTCGTCGTGTTTTCCAACGTCAATTGGAATGATGCTGTCTTTTTTGATGATGAATTGTAAAGTGATGCGGTAGGAGCGGTTGATCGAGACGCTGTGGAGCGGAGAGAGTTTGCCACGGAGTTTGTGCAAATGGAGCGATGGGTGTGCCGGATTCGTTGAAAGCAGTATGAGTGTTTTTCTGTATTGATTGATTAATTGGGGATGTTGTTTGAGAAATCTGGCGGCCCTTTTTTCATAGCTTTCGGTAAAGATCAGTTTAGGCATTTGTAATTCTCTTTATATGGCCTTCGACAGAACCTTCTTTGTATCGACCGTTTTTCAGATCCGCTTCGGATTCGATGATTGCAGCCGTGAGTTCGCATTCGCGCAGGCGGTCGAACTCTTCTTTAGTGACGACTACATATTTCTCTTTGCCGTGGACGGTGACAATAGTTTCTAACCCTTGTTTAGCAAAATTTTCAATTGTGGAAACGCCTTTGGTTTTTAGGTCGTTGGCGGTAACGGTGTTATTCATAATACTATAATTAGTACTAACGATAGTATTATATAGAAGGGTGGGAAGTTTTACAAGCCTAAAAGTACTGCCGCAATCCATGGAAATGCCACGGTCACATCGCTTTGGATGATTTGGTAGTAGCTGGAAGTCGAGAGCTTGTCCCAAGTGATTTTTTCTTTGCCGCCGGCGCCGGAGTAGGAG
>JBAZZM010000055.1:0-6639 GCA_041658805.1 Candidatus Altimarinota bacterium
CTTTCACTTTCCTCTCTCCCTCCGAAAAAAACAGGTTCGCAGGAATCAGCACCACGCCCTTTTTCGCCAGCCCGAAAAACAACTCTTCCGCCTTTTCGCCTTTTCTCGCATTCCCGGGAATTTCCAGCAGATCAAAACTCGAGTAATAAAGATTTTTATTATATTTTAGCCCCAAAATTTCATAAAAATTTTCCATGTTCACGCGGATTCTTCGCAGATATTCCATGCGGTCTTCATCTCCGAAAATCATATGACAAAGCCCGAGATACTGTGAAGGTCCCGGCACAAAAGTCGTGTGCTGAAACTCGCCTTTGATCCCGCCCGGCCCCTTTGACGCGTGGAGTAGCGCCATCAAATCCACATTTCCGTCCAGTTTGCCTTTCAGCAGATTTTCGCCGATATATTTCTGCCCCTCCTTTTTAATTACATATTCGCCGAACCGCAGTCCGGTCGACCTCTCGATCTTGCTTCTGCCGGTAATCACTATCGTCCTCTCCGGCGCGAAACTGATCATGCTTTTTTTCCTCTCAAAAAAGAAATCGCTGTATACTTCATCCGCCACTATCAAAATATCGCGCTCTTTGGCGAACTCCGCGATCCGTTTCATAAACTTTTCACTGCAAACAAATCCCGTCGGATTGTTTGGATCTATCAGGCAGATCATTTTCGTATTCTCCGGCGCATTTTTCAAAATTTCCTCCAGATCACCGACCACTTCGCCTGTATTGATATCTATTGGAATTGGAAAGGCCGAAAGTCCTCGGTTTTCCATGATCGTGTTGTATGGCGCGTAAGCTGGTGATGTAATCATCACTTTATTTCCCTTTTTCAAATAGCCAATACTCTCATCACACAGTGTTTTAAAAATAGTTCCGATCCCGTCCGAAACACCTTTTACAAAAAGCAGATCCTGATAATCGATTCCCATTCCCAGTTTTTGATTGTGATGATCGGCCACGGCCAGTCGCACCAGCGTTTCACCACGCGGATCGTGATAGCAGCCTCCGGCCACCGCCGAGTATTTAAACATCTCAAAAATAATATCTCTTTTGCTCCACTCAAGCCCCTGTTCTTTCGCGTATTTCTCAATCCTAGTTAAAAAGAAATAAAAATCTTCGAGCAGCTTATCAGCTTTTTTCTTTTCGTAGGTTTTCTTCGCGTGCTCCTGAATCCGCGCCCAGATTTTTTCAAAATTCTCGCGGTTGTCAGACACAAAATGTTCCGCCGGATTATTTAGCATAGTATCCACTTCCAGCAAAAAGGCGTAAAACTGGCGACCTTTTACGGAAGGGGAGAAGCCGTAACCGGGATCACCACGCGACAGATCGATCACGTTTTCCACGCCCACGGAGTCTATCGCTACATTTCGGAGGACCCTAAAAATTTTGAATGGATTGTCGAGCGCGATATCAAAACCCCACTCGTTGTCGCGTAATTTAAACATTGTTGCCATGCGCCTGAAATTTATTGTTCAATAGTCACATCGCCCTTCACCTTGCACTGGCAGGCAAGTCTCTGCGTGCTTGTATCCATGCCCATCGCTTGCAGCGTTTCTTTCTCTTTTTCGTCCATAGGCGAGAGATTTTCCATTCCTGCCGTTGTCCGGATCAAACAAGTCCCGCAAACCCCGTCCTCGCATGCAAACATGATCGGCCAGCCACTGTCGCGGATCACATCTTTCAGCGCTGCGTCGTCTCCGGCATCGGCATCCTGCCCTGTATTTTGAAATGTGACTTTTGGCATAATTTCGCCGAAAGACTACCACAGCCGCCCTGTTTTGCAAAAACGATTTTTTTGCTAGAATGCTTCCATAAACTCTATGAAAAATCCAATCTTATCAAGACTACTTTCGGAAAATGCTCACGCTCTTGAACGTGAATGTCTGCGTGTCACGCCGCAAGGCAATCTTTCACAAAGACTACATCCAAAAGAATTTGGTTCAAAACTGACCAATCCTTTTATCACCACAGATTTTTCCGAGAGCCAGCTCGAACTCGTCGCTCCGGTCGCAAAGTCCGAAAAGAAAGCTCTCGATTGTCTCCTCGACATCCACCTTTTTGTGAATCAACATCTCGGCGATGAACTGATGTGGTCAAACAGCATGCCATGCCGGCTTCCCTCCGAAGACAAAATCCCCCTTGCCTCTTATGGCACTTCCCGTGAAGGTCAAAAAAAACTTCTTTATCGCAAAGGCCTGACCACCCGCTATGGAAAAATCGTCCAAACCGTTTCCGGCATTCATTACAATTTTTCTTTTTCCGAAAACCTCTGGAAATATCTTCACAAAGAATCAAAAAGCAAAAAGCCTCTTCAGGAATTTATCAACGACGGATATTTTCAGGTCATGCGCGCCGTCCGCAAATACAGCTGGCTGATCACATATCTTTTTGGCGCCACTCCTGCCTCCGACAAAACTTATCGTTTCCGCCATTGCCCCTGCGAATCCGAACAGGCCACCTCAATTCGCTTGAGCAGTCGCGGTTACAACAGCAAAGTCCAGATGCAAACACGGATTTCTTTCAACAGCCTCTCCGAATATCTCCGCGACATGCGTCTTGCTCTCACAACTCCGCATCCGCATTATGTAAAACTCGGTCTTTCCCGCGGCGGGGAGGACATTCAGATGAATTATAATATTCTTCAATTGGAAAATGAATACTATTCCAGCGTCCGCCCCAAACAGCCTCCACAAAAGGGGGAAACCGTTTCCGATGCTCTTGAAAAAAGAGGCGTGAAATATATTGAAGTGCGTTGCATCGATATCGATCCATTTTCGCCTCTCGGCATCAGCGAGGACACCATGTATTTTTTGAATATTTTTCTCACGCATTTTTTACTCAACGCAATCCAGCCTTTCACCCCGCACGATCTCATCAACAATTTTGACAATCAGGAAAAAGTCGCTTTGTTCGGCCACAAAAAGAATCTCAAACTCAAAGATGGTCGAAAAAAAGTGCTTTTTAGCGATTGGGCAAACCAGCTTCTAAACGAGATGATGGAATCCACAAATTTACTCGGAAGCGCCTACTCACAAGTTCTCAAGCGACAATTCAAAAAAATCGCCGATCCAAATCTCACACCCTCCGCCATTTTTCTCCACACGATGAAACTCTTCGGCAAAAGTTTTGTTGAATTCAGTCTCGATCTTGCCAAAAAACATCATGCCTTTTTAAATAGTCAAAAAACCGCATCAGCCTATGCCGAAAAAATTAAAAATTCTGTGGAAGCTTCCATCCTCGCACAGGAAAAGCTCGAAGTTGAGACCGAAATGTTTGCCGAAGGCTACGAAGACCTGCAGGGCTCAACCCAGATGGTTATAGGGGAAGCCTTGCGTCGAGGTGTTGAGGTGGAGGTGCTTGACGGAGAAGCAAGCTTTATTCGTTTAAAGAAGGGTAAACACATTGAATATGTAAAAGCGGGAAACAAAACATCGCGTGACAGTTATATCACGGAATGGATAATGAAAAATAAGGGAGTCACGAAAAAAATCTTGAAACGCAATGGCGTGCGCGTCCCGGAGGGTAGGGTTTATAGATCTATTATGGCCGCCAAATCAGAATACGGTGAATTTGCGAAAATGAAATGCGTCGTGAAGCCTGTAAATACAAACTATGGCATAGCGGTTTCTATAATTGAGGAAAACGATTTTACCGCATTCGTAAGCGCTCTTGAATTTGCGTTCAAACACGACAAATCTGTCATCGTGGAGGAATTTATAGAGGGTTTGGAATATCGCTTTCTGCTCATCGGTGAAAAAGTCGTTGCCATCTTGCATCGTGAACCGGCAAATGTTGTGGGTGACGGGAAGCATACTGTTCATGAGCTGGTAAAAGCAAAGAATGAAAAGCCGCGAAATTACAAAATCACAACGGGCTACGTTATTCAAACCGGTCCAACCGAACAGAGTGTCTTGAAAAAACAAAGTATGAACTTTTCATCAATTCCAAAGAAAAATCAAAAAGTTTATCTGCGTGAAAATTCAAATGTTCACACCGGCGGTGACCCGATTGATTTTACGGATGAGATGCCTGCGTTTTACAAAAACATAGCGATTCGCGCGGCAAAGGCTGTTCAGGCAAAGGTTTGTGGGGTTGATATGATTATTTCGAATCTGAAATCAAAAGCGGCCGACAATTACGCCATAATTGAGGCCAATTTCAATCCGGCTATGCAGATGCATGATTTTCCTCTGAAGGGGAAAAATCGTCATGTTGAAAACGCGGTTCTTGACTTATTGGGCTTCTAGCCGTATATCCCGCTTGTATGATCAGGCTAAAAACTCCTGTTGTCCAAATAGGCAAAATCAAGATCGGCGGTGAAAATCCCGTGGCTATTCAGTCGATGACCACTGTCGATACCGCCAATCCAACTTTAACCGCAAAGCAGTGCATTGAGCTTGCGAAGGCAGGCGCAGAAATGATTCGCATTACTGTCGACACGCCGGCTTCCGCCGGCGCCATTCCACGAATTCGCAAACTTCTCGACAAATCAGGTTTCAAACATCTTCCACTCATCGGCGACTTCCATTTCAATGGCCACAAACTTCTGAACGACTTTCCCGAAACCGCCAAAATTCTCGACAAATATCGTATCAATCCCGGCAACGTCGGTTTTGGAAAATTTCACGACGAAAATTTTTCCCAATTCATCAAAATCGCCGTCAAAAATAAAAAGCCTGTCCGCATCGGCGTAAACAGCGGCTCACTCGATCCAAATCTTCTCACGGATCTGATGAACAAAAACGCCCGTCTAAAAACCCCAAAATCCGATCGCGAAGTTTTCTGTAGCGCCATGGTCGAAAGCGCGCTCCAGTCCGCCAAATTCGCCGAAAAACTCGGCCTCAAACAAAACCGGATTGTTTTGAGTGTCAAAATGACCGACGTCACCGAAACGATCAGCGCGTACCAGCTTCTCGCATTCCGCATGCAACTATCCAAACATCCCTACGCTCTCCATCTCGGTCTCACTGAAGCCGGCTCTGATCTTTCCGGAACCATATCCAGCACTTCGGCACTTTCAATTCTCCTTCAGCAGGGGATTGGCGACACCATCCGTGTCTCTCTCACTCCAAACAAAACAACTCCACGCACCCGCGAAGTCGAAGTCTGCAAACTGATTCTCCAGTCTCTAAACCTGCGTTTCTTCTCTCCCAGAATCATCAGCTGTCCCGGCTGCGGCCGCGCCGACAACCAATTTTTTCAGACTCTGTCTGAAAAAATTTTCTCCCACATTCAAAAAAAACTTCCTCTCTGGCAAAAAAAGCATCCTCATGTTTCCCGTCTCCGCATCGCCGTCATGGGCTGCGTCGTCAACGGCCCCGGCGAATCCCGCCACGCCGACATCGCATTATCACTCCCCGGCCGCTCCGAACGCAAAATAGCCGAGGTCTACATCGGCGGGGAAAAATTCAAAACGCTGGTGGGAAAAGACATAGCTGAACAGTTTTTAGAAATACTAGAGAGTTATGTTAAATTAGGGAGAGTTGCTTGACGAAAAATGATTTCAGGTTTTGTCTTGCCCCGGGGCCAGACACGCGCCTTTTTAGTAGTCTGTCAAAATAGTTCGCCCGTCCCGGGACGGCACCCACCCTCTCCCTTGCCTTTCCCGCTCCCTTCCGCTAAATTGCCCCTGCATGATTCTATCCGACAAAACACTAAAGGCCATGATCGCAAGCGGCGAACTCGTCGTCGAACCTATCGATGAGCAGTCCATTCAGCCAGCTTCCATCGACTGTCGCATTGGCGACCACTTCCTCATTCTCGAAGACACGCAGATGGAGGTCCTTTCCCTCGACACCGAGATCAAATATCGCGAAGTTACCGCAGACTCTATCACTATTCCGCCGCATACTTTCCTCCTCGCAACCACGCAGGAATACGTCAAACTTCCCGACAATCTCACGGCTTTCGTCGAAGGCCGTAGTTCCATCGGTCGTATTGGCTTGTTTATTCAGAATGCCGGCTGGGTCGACCCCGGATTTGAAGGCCGCATCACTCTAGAGCTCTACAACGCCAGCTCTCTGCCTATCAAACTGCAGGCCGGCAAGCGCATGTGTCAGCTCGTTTTTTGTAAAATGGATCACCGGGCCGATAGGCCTTATAAAGGAAAATATCAGGGTCAATCTAAAACCATCGGTAGTCGCGTTTTTCAGGACAAAGATCGCAACCACATTGGCATTTCCCAAAAAATAAAAGAAGAAAATGAAGCAATATCTCGAACTGGTAAAAGAAGTTCTTGAGAATGGTGAAAAGAAAACGGATCGCACCGGCACAGGCACGATCTCGATTTTTGGTGTCCAAAAAAAATACGATCTCCGCGAAGGCTTTCCACTAGTCACGACGAAGAAGGTGGTTTTTAAATCCATGATTTACGAATTGCTCTGGTTTTTGAAGGGTGCCACAAACATCAATGACGGACTCAAACCTCACACTTCCATCTGGGACGCTTGGGCGGACAAGGACGGCAACCTCGGCCCCGTTTACGGCTACCAGTGGATAAAGTGGGAAAAGCACAACCCTTCGGGTGAAATTTCACATATCAATCAAATTCAAAACGCCATCGACCTGATCAAGAAAAATCCCGATTCCCGCCGCATCATCGTCAACGCATGGAATGTCGCCGACTTGGATCGCATGGCTC
>JBAZZM010000056.1:0-6519 GCA_041658805.1 Candidatus Altimarinota bacterium
GTTATCATCCTCACTCAACAGCACGCAGTATTTGCTCCCAGGCACCGCATT
This sequence comes from Candidatus Altimarinota bacterium, assembly GCA_041658805.1. Lineage (GTDB taxonomy): Bacteria > Patescibacteriota > Gracilibacteria > UBA1369 > LOWO2-01-FULL-3 > JBAZZM01. Next base: position 52 of record JBAZZM010000056.1, read on the forward strand.
CAAAAAATCAATCACCCCGCCAGTATCCCGTGGCCCCGCGCCCGTCGCGCTATAATCATCTTTTCCCGCGGCCGAGATAGTCACCCCATCCTCGTTCACATAAGTTTTTTCCAGAATCCTCCCCCACAATTTCAATTTCCTCACCGGCGTCGTATGAAAAAGCTCCTTGGAAACTCTCTGTAAATTCGCCCCGCGCAAAAAAAGATCCGCACAAATCTCATACACTTCCCCAGTCGTATTGCTGTGTTGCAAACTCCCCGTATCAAAATAAATCCCATGTAGCATCGCAGTCGCGATATCTATCGTGATCGGCCATTCACAGAACTTCATGAATTTATAAATCACAGTGGCCGTCGCCGCCGCGCCTTTTTCCACCGGATTTATCGTCCCATATAGAGCGTTTGAATCATGATGGTCGAAGTTTATAAACGGTTTCCCGCCGGTCAAAATCTCCGGTTTCATCTCGGGAAATTTTACCAATTTCAAATCTCCGCAATCCACACTCACAATCACGTCGAACTCTTCATAATTAAAATCAAAAACAAAACTGTCTGCCTTCGCCAAAAACCTACTGTTCTCCGGAACCGGATCCACGTCCGCGCTCACCACGGTTTTTCCCTGTGCCTCAAGCGCTAGTCGCAGAGCCACATTGCTCCCGATCGCGTCCCCGTCCGGCATGCGATGCGAAATTATCACGACCTTCTGCGCATCCGAAAACGCCTTTTTCGCTTTAAAGAATTCTGTTTTTAATTGATCCGAAACAAAAATCACACGCTGAAGTTAAGGGTGAAATGATAGCTCATCTTTAAACCATTGTGAACAATTCTCTCCAAAATTGAATTGCAAAGTCCGCATTTATATTGAAGCATATAGCTATGAAAAACCGCATCCGCGCCTACGCCATCTCTCAAGGTTTCGATCTTGTCGGATTTTCTTCAACACGTCTCGAGACCAAACATCTTCTCGCTTTCAACGCTTGGCTGAAAAAAGGTTACGAAGGAAGCATGACTTACATGCAAAAAAAAGAGCTTCGTGAAAATATCCTCAAACTCCTTCCGCAAGCCAAAAGCGTCATCTCTCTGGCTATGAATTACTACAACAAACAATCCCCCCTTAAAAAAAATCACGGCCGCGTAGCCCGCTACGCCTATGGTCGCGACTACCACAAGATCATTCCCAAAAAACTAAAGGCTGTCGAAGAGTTCATAACATCCATCGCTCCACACGCCACCACCAAAGCTTATGTCGACACCGGCCCCGTTCTCGAACGCGCCTATGCCGAACAATCCGGTCTCGGTTTCATCGGCAAGAACACTTGTCTCATCACGCCACAGCTTGGCTCATGGGTCTTTCTCGCCGAAATCATCACCACTCTCCCCCTCATTCCCGACCAAAAACTCTTAAACACCCCTAAACCTTTCGCCGCCTGCGGCGGCTGTCGAAAATGCATCGACGCCTGCCCCACCAAAGCAATCGTCGCCCCAGGCGTTATAGACGCCACTAAATGCATCTCCTATCTCACTATCGAAAATCGTAACGAAATCCCAAAACCTCTCGCCAAAATCATCAAAAAAACCCGCCTCCTTTACGGCTGCGACATCTGTCAGGAGGTCTGCCCGTTCAACTCTAAAGCAAAGCCAACTCCTCACAAAGAACTTCTCGTCCCCAAAATCGCCGGCGACCAGCTCGCCATCAGCGCCGTCCTCTCTATAAAAACCGCCCCGAACTTCATCAAACTCTTCGCCGGCTCCCCTCTCACCCGCGCCAAACACGCCGGCCTCCAGCGCAACGCCGCCGTATTGACGAAAAGATAGGAATATGTTAAAATAACATAAGAATATAAACAAAACTTTTATGGCTCCAGATGCAGAATTAACAAGAAGAGTATCCGATCAGTTTAAATCAGGGGAAGGTGTTGATGTGGTCATAGCGCCAAATGGAGACGCCCAAATTATCTTAAAAGTAACAGAAGATGTTGCTAAGGGTACCCTGAGTCAGCTCGAAGCCGAGAGAAATGGCATCCCTTTAGTCGAATACTTTAGAAGTCATGCCATCACGGTTGCTACTTTCGAAGAACTTGAAGAGCAAGAAAAAAGAGACAAGCCCGGAGGAGTAACTCACGGAGATAAGCCGTCACGAGAGGCCGAAGCTAAATATAATGATAACGACGGTTTAGACATTTATTACTTTGATGACAGATCTAATCTTCGTTTCATTACTTTGCCATTTGCCAACATCACCGAGTTTATAAAAGCTCCCAAAACAGATGGTGGTGGCGTAGAGGGGCCAGCCATTAGAGACATTCTCACCAGGGGCGGATTTAAGCAGGTGAGTCTCGGCGGCAATTTTGATTACTATCAAAAACGCGCTGAGGACGTGGAAAAGCATAGAGAAATAGCGGGCACACCACAGATTGAATTTTAAGCTTTCTCCAGCCCCCCGATCACCCACCCGTAAACCATCTCCGCGACCTCCGCCATCCCCACTTCATCGGCCTTTTCGCCACTTCCAAAAATTTCCACCGACCGCTTCAAAACCGCCGCGATATATTTCCTAATCACCGCACGCACCCCTTCAACAGATTTACATTTTTCAATATTTTCCACTCCCACTTTCGAAAAAATTTCCACCAACCCCGGCCTTTTCTCTATAAAAGACTCTTCACGCGAAATTCCCATTTTTCCCAAACAGACAAAGATCAGGCCGCTCGTCCTGTTTCGAATAAAAGCAGTGGCCCTTTCCTTGAAGGCAACCAGATTGGTAGCTTGCATTGTGGTCTCCGACTCCACGCCCCATCTTCTTCCGTTTGGAAACATATCGCCAATACTAGGCATAAAAAAGATTAAGGCCACATTCTAGCATGCCTATGCCTTCCCATCCACCAAAACTAGCGTGGCTCCCAATTTCTTCCAGACGTGGCAACACCACGACCTCCAGTAGTCTTGTTCCCTTTAAGCCAAGGAGCAGGAACATCCTCGCATGCCGTCGCCGTAAGCAAAGCACGAAAAAAAGCAGCATGAGAAACAGGTCCCTCATTCATTGGTATGCCCAAATCCGGGCCCACACCGCCAGTTTCCAATTCCCCCTGTCTAGTACCTTTTTCCATATTCACATTTTTTAATGCTACAAACCTACCACCCTTCATCAAAAAATCAAGTTTTCCCAACTGCCAATCCAGTTTCATCCGTTATCGCGCCAATAGCCTTCGTTCCCAGTTCCGCATCTGCATCTTCTTTCCTTGGCGCAGGATATTTAGTCCCGGACTCCAACCCCTCAACCGCAAGGATATACGCTACCGCAATAGTAAATCCCGCATTTCCATTTTCACCAAAACTAAAATGAAAAGCGTCACCGTCTTTCCAAAAACGAAGTTCCGGATAGCTTTTTTCATCCACATCTACCCGACCGATTTCATATGACTCACCAGAGCAAATAATCCCCATCGGTTTATCGCCTGAAAAAACCCGCCTTACGGTTCCCATAACAGTTTCATCGTTTGTTCCCCTATGCGTCAACAAAATCCGGGTTTGCTCAACCCTTCCATTGTCGACCTCCGGCGTTGTTACAGCTTCAAATTTATCCATAACAAAAACTCTAAGTGTCCAAAATTAACAATATCCACCAAAAAAGTCAACATCACATCCACCCCTGCATCACCTCATTCACATCGATTTTAGAAATGTCCGCCTTCACCGGATTGCCTTTGCGTAGCCCCAGCTCGCTGTCTTCGTAGGTCGGCCTCTCCACTTGATAAAAAATCCCAATCGGAATTTTATCCCCCCACTCTCCGGCTCTCTTAAAAGCCTCGTTTATATCACGCACATCATACCCCGCCTCATCCTCCAGCTTGTAAACCCGCTTCCTGAAAAAGTCGTATGTATTCATTTTATTGAATGTCACGCACGGCTGAAAAGTATCAATCAGCGCGAAGCCCTTGTGTTTGATTGCCGCCTCTATCAGCTTTGTCAGATGCGGCACGTCCCCGCTAAAGCCTCTCGCCACAAAAGTGCACTCACTCGACAGCGCCAGCCGTATCGGATTTACCGGCTCCTCGATCACGCCTTTCGGCGTCGACGGCCCCACCATGCCTTTTTCGGATGTCGGCGAAGTCTGCCCCAGCGTCAGCCCGTAGGTCTGATTATTCTGCACGATATAAGTGATGTTCAGATTTCTCCTCATCGTATTTATGAAATGCCCCATCCCGATCCCGTAGCCGTCACCATCCCCGCCCACATCGATCACCGTCAGCTCCGGATTGGCCAGCGCTATCCCCATCGCCACCGGAATACTCCGCCCATGCAGTCCCGCGAACCCGTATGTTTCAATCCACTGATTCACTTTCGAACCGCACCCGATCCCCGTCGAAATCACCACATTTTCTTTCTCCAGCCCGAGATTTACGATAGCCTGTTTTAGCGCCATCTGTATGCCAAAATCGCCACACCCCGGGCACCAGTTTGGCCGGTCCTTCGTCTCTAAATCTTTTAAGTTTGCTGGCATATTATAATTTTAATCCATCAATTATATTTTGCGCCGTCATCGGCCGCCCGTCGTATCGCAGTATCTTTTCTTCAATCAGAATCCCCGTATTTTCCGCCACCAGTCCGGCCATCTGCGCCGTGTAATTTTGTTCCACCGCCACCAGCCTCTTCGCTTTTTTTAGAATTTCACTCACTTCTTTTTTATGGAACGGATACGCGCAGCGGATTTGCAGAATATTTATTTTGTCTTTTCCCAGAATTTCCATCGTCTCCAGACACGCCAGTTTCGAAGAATTCCATGTCACGAGCGTAATTTCCGCGTTTTTCTCGCCAATCAATAACGGCTTCGGCATGTCGTTTAAAGCCGCTTCAAGTTTCTTCATTCTCTTCTCCACCATCAGTTTTCTGTTTTCCGCCGTCTCACAAATTTCGCCGAATTCATTGTGCTCATCGCTCGTCGCGCGATGCGTTCCGCCCTTCATTCCGGGAATTGACCTCGGGCTCACTCCGTTCGCCGCGCGCAAGTATCTTTTGTATTCCGGCATCTTTTCGAGCTCTTCTTGCGTCAGCAAGCTCCCTCTGTCAACAACCATTTTGGAATCGTCAAACGCCGGCACAGTGAAATATCCCTCTCCCAAGTTTTTGTCGTAAGTGATGATCACCGGCAGTTGATATTTTTCCGCAAGATTAAAAGCTTCAAATCCCATCTCAAAACATTCAAAAATATCTCCGGGACAAAGTACTATTTTCACCGGATCGTCCTGTCCGGAATGAATTACCTGCCGCAAATCTCCGGCTGCCGTTCTCGTCGGCAGACCTGTCGCCGGTCCCGGTCTCATCACGTTTACGATCACGATCGGCACCTCGTTCATACTCGCCAGCCCCACTGCTTCCGTCATCAACGCAAAGCCCCCTCCGCTAGTCGCCGCCAGCGCTCTCACTCCTGCAAATCCAGCGCCGATGATACTGTTCGCGGCCGCGATCTCGTCCTCCACATGCTTCACCACCACGCCATATTTTTCCGACCATTGTGCCATAAAATGCAATATCGAAGACGACGGCGTCATCGGATATTCGCCGACAAATTTCACGCCTGCCTTTAGCGCGCCCAGACTCACCGCGTCATTTCCCATCAAAAACATTTCATTTTTTCCAGCACCTTTTTTGATCTTTATCTCAAATTTATCCGCCCATTTTTCTTTGGCGATATCAAAACCCATCTGCGCCGCTTTCTCGTTTGCCGCGCGCACTTCCACGCTCTTGTTTCCAAAAACTTTTCCGAGAACTTCTTTGAGTCCCGAAATATCATAATCAATCAGCCCGAACAAAACGCCAAGCCCGATCACATTTGCCATCACCGGATTGCCAAGCTCACTTATTGCCAGACTCTTCAGCGGCACATTTACCATCAGCACATTTTTTTCCGGCTTCATCTCCTCGCCGTCATAAATTATTGCTCCGCCCTCATTCATTTCGCCCATATGCTCGGCGATAGTTTGCTTGTCCAGCGCTATCAAAATGTCAGTATTTTCCTCATGACATTGTTGAAACTTTTCATCCACCCTGATTCTCAAGAAATTATTTCCGCCGCGAATCTGCGACATATGTTCCACGTTCGCAAACACACGATATCCGCCGCGCACGAAAGACAGAGTCAGCAATTTCCCTGACTTCTCAATCCCGGCTCCGGCCGGACCGCCGATGAGAATGTTAATTTTGCCCGATTTCATAATAGCTGGGGTGTTTTATCGAATTTGTAAGCCAAAATAAAGAGTAAATCGGACAGCCGGTTCAGGTATTTCACGATCACTTCATTCATTTTTAATTCTTCCATATGCATCACAGCTTTTCGCTCCGCGCGTCTGCACACACTTCGCGCCACATGCATTCTCGCCGAAATTTCGTTTACACCCGGTTTGATGAACTTGGTAATAATCCCTACCTCATTCTCCACTCTCTCCAGCGCCTCCTCTAAATATTCCACATC
>JBAZZM010000057.1:0-6404 GCA_041658805.1 Candidatus Altimarinota bacterium
AGTGGCGCGTCCTGTAACAATTCCGCCATTACGGAAATCTTTTTCTTTACTGGCATAAACCTTTTGCCGCAAGACTTTTTAGTATTAATAGCTTTCTGGAGTGTAAGCTGTCTTGCCGCTAAAATTACTTTTCAACCAAAAAGCATGGGGAGTATAGGGATGGCACTGGGCGAAGTCAACATCAAACGCAATCCGCAGGATACAGACTATCATAATTTTTCAGGGAAAGAGGGCTTTCTTTTTACAGAAAGCCCTCAAATGTTGGGTGGGGGAATGTCTTACATGCCTAGGATTGTCGATTCTCTAGCGTGGCTTCCATCCCTGATCCCAGTCGAAGTTGTGGCCAAGGTCGCTGAGAACATCGATGATTTTTCTTCTGACATCGCTACGCTTGTATCTGTAGTCACCTCCTTCTTTCACGGAGAGCACCGTTCCATCAGACGCGACATGCCAATGGTTAAGGTGCATGTTTTCACCTGCGAAATAGACGAGATACGTGCCGTCGGGACGTTTGTCCCTACTGATAGTGGCCATGGATAACCTCCTTTTGTGTGATGGCGGCATGTAGACATTCCCCACCGTAAAAAATTGTTGATTCCAAACAAGCTCTTACGGTGAGCCTCTATATGATCTTTGGTATATTTTTGCAGTTAATAAATTGAATATCTTTTGTTGTACAGTTTTTGAAAATTACATGTTCAAAATGACAACCCTTGAATTCACAGTTGTCTAGATGTACGGATTCGAAAATTACATTTATAAATTTACAATCTTGAAATAGGCTACATGTAAAACTCCCATTTGTTATTTTTAGATCATTAAAAGAAAGTTTTTTAAATATGTAGTCGAGAACGTATCTCTTATTAAGGATGTATGTTCCCGTAATTAGTGTAGTAGTAAGAGCTCGTTCGAAATCTTTTTCGTCGAATCGATTCATAGTTATTTTTGTCAAAAGCAAAGGAGATTCTGGACAACCCCGCCCCTATCCCAACTTTTGGTTCAGGTGGAAGCAATGTTGTTGATTGTAGTGTAGCTACAAAAGGACCTTTTGGAAAGGTGCTTTCACGCCTTCACCGGCACCTTTTTCTTGGTCTTTACCAGCTCCACGCTTTCGCCTTTTTTCACAAGTTCCACCGTGTCGCCTTCATGAAAGACGCCTTCCAGATACTTGGTTGTCAGCGGATCCTCCACCATCTCCTGAATCGCGCGCCTGACCGGTCGGGCTCCGTATTTCGGATCATAACCCGCTTTGGAAAGCGCTTCCAGCGCGTCGGCCGTTGGATTGATCACGATTTTTTTGGCCTTCAAACGATCCTGCAGATAATTCAAATGCAGTTTCACGATTTCTTTGATATTGGCGTTGGTCAGCGCGTGGAACACCACCACTTTATCAACGCGGTTCAAAAACTCCGGTCGGAAATGATCTTTCAAATCTTTTAGAATATCTGTCCTCATCGCCTCAAAATCCCGTTCCGCTCTGCCAAGCTCGACCTCATTCGTCGAAAATCCTATCGGCGCGGCCTTTTCAGTCAGTTTTTTCGCTCCGATATTTGAGGTCATCACGATCACCGTGTTTCGGAAATCCACACGCAGACCTTTGGCGTCAGTCAATTCTCCGTCTTCCAAAATCTGCAGCAGCAGATTGAAAACATCCGGATGGGCCTTTTCAATTTCATCAAACAGAATCACGGAATACGGCTTTCTCCTCACAGCTTCGGTCAGCTGGCCGCCGTCTTCATAGCCTACATATCCGGCCGTCGCACCCACCAAACGAGAGGTGTTGTGTCTCTCCATAAATTCACTCATGTCTATTTTGATCAGCGCGTTGTGGTCGTTGTAAACTTCCTCGGCGATCGCTTTCACCAGCTCGGTCTTGCCCACGCCCGTCGGTCCCATGAAAATAAATGACCCAATCGGTCGTTTTTCGTCGGCAAATCCGGCTCTTGAGCGTCTGATCGCTTTGGCCACCGCTTCCACGGCTTCGTCTTGCCCTATAATGCGTTTTTTTAAAGCCTCTTCCAGCGCCTGCAATCTGACAATATCGTCTTTGAGTAGCCTTGTCACAGGCACGCCGGTCATCATCGAAACCACTTCCGCGATATCGTCCTCGGTCAATTTTTTGCGCTTGGCCCTCGGTATTTTCGTAATTTTAGCTTCGTCGATCTGCTTTGAGATAGCCAGCTCTTCATTTCGCAGTTCAGCCGCTTGCTCATAGTCCTGTTTGGAGACGGCGTCCTCTTTCTTTTTGATCGTTCCGGTCAATTTCTTTTGCAATTTTTTGATTGTGTCATTGTCGGATTTTGCCCTGATCCTCTTTTTAGCCGAAGCCTCATCGATCAGATCTATGGCTTTATCCGGCAGATAGCGGTCGTTGATATATCTCTTGGACAGAGTCACCGCAGCCGAAAGGGCCTGATCGGTAATCATCAGATTGTGATGATTCTCAAAACCCTCCCTGATTCCATATAAAATCGCCAGCGTGTCCGGCTCGCTCGTTTCTTCGACCATGATCGACTGAAAACGTCGCTCCAGCGCGCTGTCTTTTTCGATATTTTTGCGATATTCGGTCGTTGTCGTCGCGCCGATCACCTGCATCGCACCGCGGGACAAAGCCGGTTTTAGAATATTGGCCGCGTCCAGACTGCCTTCCGCGCTACCTGCTCCCATGATCGTATGTAGTTCATCTATAAAGAGAATCACATTTTTCTGGGACTTGGCCTCTTCGATAATCTGTTTTATTCTTTCCTCAAATTCACCGCGATATTTCGTGCCGGCGACAACCGCCGCCATAGAAAGCGACAAAATTCGCTTGTCCAACATATTCTCCGGCGCTTTCTCCTCGGCAATCGCCTGCGCGAGACCTTCCACAACAGCCGTCTTTCCCACGCCGGATTCACCGATCAAAACCGGATTGTTCTTTGTTTTGCGGGACAAAATACTGATCATTCTTTCTATTTCCATAGCTCTCCCGACGATCTTGTCCAGCCTGCCTTTTCGGGCATCTTCCACCAGATCAGTCGTGAAATAATCCAGTGCCGGCGTTGAGGATTTCTTCTCCTCCTTTTTTTTGTGCTTATACGCGTCGCCATAATTTTCCTTTGGCTGGCCGGTCAAAACGCCCTGCAGTCCCGTCAGAAAAAACTCAATCGGATTCATCATATTCGGCCCCTTCGCTTGATAATTGTTTGCCTGATCAGTTCCATGTGCACCCGGAAATTGTTTCGCTCTCTCAAAAATTTCCAAAATTTGTTCCTTCACGTCGTCCGGAGACACTTTCATATTCTCCAAAATCACCGTCGCCGCCGTATTATTTTGGCAAACCAATGAGTAAAGTAAATGCTCTGTTCCCACAAAAGAATGCCCGAATTCGTGCGCGCATTTCACCGCGCCCTCGATCACTTCCTTTGCAAATCCCGAAAGTCCTCCGGGTTCTCCCGTCCCGCGATCTGGCAGGGAACTGCGCCCCGATGTCTTCAAAACCAGAAACACATTGTCCAGAGAAACCCCAAAATTCAACAGGATGGACGCTCCCAGCGAGTTTTCCTGCGCCAAAATCCCGATGAGAATGTGCTCCGTTCCGACATAGCCCAGCTTTGATTCCCGGGCTTTTTCCTGCGCTACCAGCAAGGCCCTTTTGGCCTCCTTGGTAAACTTGTTGAAATGAGAATTCGAATTGTTATTAAAGAAGTCCGCCATGTTTTATTTTTTTAAATTCCTACTATTCTACCATATTTGCGGCCTCTTCTTAAGCCCCCATACTCCAATCCGCTTTACTTTAAGGACAAAAATGGTAAACACTACTTTAGCACTCTCCATTATAGAGTGCTAGGAAATTGTCGTCAATAGCAATTATTCGGTAAGTACTTTGATCTCGCTCGCCAGCACAATCATCAGATCACTATATTCACTACTCCCGCTGAATCTATAAGTCCGACCCTCCACAAACGCATCAACGTAAACCTTTCCACCCTCGGTCTTTTTGCTCATCTGGAAGCCGCTTATTCCCAGCGCATCGCCTTCCCGTTTGTCTCCGCTCATGATATCCATCCCTATCAATTCCTCTCCATCCGCCTCTTCACTGAACACATAATGTCTCACCACTCCCGCCGTAACTGAAGCATCCGCCGCGTAGTACCACTTCGCAGGATATTTGCCTTGAAATTTGAAAGAATCGCTTTGAAAAGGCGCTAGCGCCATGTCCACCACTGGTAGAGAAGCGCCGATACTCTCATCCATATCGACTCCGACGTCCTCCTCCACGCCATCCACCGTAAATCCCGTAAATTGGAATTCCGCCAGCATTTGCTTGAAAGCGTTCAGATTGTCCGCATTCACAACCCCAAAAGGCAGATATGAAAAATGATAAATAAAACCACTGCGATATAGATAATAATCGGTTTTCCCGGCCGCATTGCTGACCTCAATTGCCGTCAATTTGTCCGGCCCGATCTCACGGAAAAGGGAATCAATGCCCGTCACATCACTATGTTTGGCGTTCATGTAAGCGATCAGCGGATCTTTTTTGGCGTTGCTTCCCGTGCTCACCGCGGTATATTCGAAGGTCTCATACGAGATTACGATCTTGTCCACATCATCGGTTTCATCCGCTTCCGGCGCCAAAAATATCACCTGATTTTCGTCCGACTTCATTTTCCAGTCGTCATAATATTTCATCTGAAATCCCATATCCGTATTTTTGTAAGACACAAAGGAGTGTCGCTTGTTGTCCGGATTCAGTCTTTCCAATACCGAAATTCCAGTCACTTCAAAAACGCCGGTTTCCGAATCTTCGGCCGCCATCACTTTCACGCGATTTTCCAGATACTCACTCGAGGAAAGATTTATCGCCAGACTGTTTAGCGGAATCCCTGTCCCGTCTTTTTCGGTCAACAAATGCGTTCCAGCGTAAGTGTCGCCATAAACCTGTTCACTCAAAACGCCTTCCATCGAAGTTATCTCCGGATCGTCCTGAAACGGATCGCCAAAAGAACACGCCGAAAAAGCCAACATCGCCACCAAACCTAAAAGTGCCAATTTTTTCATAGAAAAAATTTAAAATTTAAAGAGAGAGTAAGAAAAGAATAAAACAAAATTTTTTTTAAAGCAAAGATTTCTTTAGTCCCAGATGGGAATAAGCCCTATCCGTCACCACGCGTCCACGGCTCGTCCTCTCCAAAAAGCCCAGCTGAATCAGGAAAGGCTCATAGACATCCTCGATCGTCGCCATCTCCTCATTCGTCGCCGCCGCCAGAGTATTCAGCCCCACCGGCCCGCCTTTGAATTTCTTGATGATCGTATTCAAAATCTCTTTGTCGGTATGATCCAGTCCGATCTGATCCACTCCCAGTGCCCGCAAAGACTCATTCAAAGTCTCCGGCGTCAGCTTTGCCTCATGTTTCACCTCCACATAATCCCGCACCCTTTTCAGCAGACGGTTTGCGATACGTGGCGTTTTTCGGCAGGACTTGGCCAGCAGTTCCGCGCATTCTTCCGAAATCTCCACATTCAAAATTCCAGCCGAACGCAAAATTATTTTGCGAATATCATCTTCATCATAAAAGTTCAGTCGGAATACGCTCCCGAAGCGGTCGCGTAGGGGACTACTTAGCATGCTCACCTTGGTCGTCGCCCCAACCAGCGTAAATTGCGGCAGATTGAGCCGCAGATTCTTGGCCGAAGGCCCTTTTCCCAGCACGATGTCGATCGCAAAATCCTCCATCGCCGTATACAAAACTTCCTCCACCACAGTCCGCAGCCTGTGAATTTCATCGATAAAAAGTATATCCCCGTCTTTCAGATTGGAAATAATCGCCGCCACATCGCCCTGTTTTTCCAAAGCAGGCCCTGACACGATTTTGATGTCCGCTCCCGCCTCGTTGGCGATGATGTGCGCCAGCGTCGTCTTGCCGAGACCAGGCGCGCCGTGCAACAAGATATGATCCAGCGGCTCGCTACGCTTCGCCGCAGCCCTGATCGCGATCTGCAAATTATCTTTCACTTTTTCCTGCCCGATATATTCGCCCCATTTTTGCGGTCGTAGTTTATTCTCAAATTTGGCAAATTCCATGTCGCTCGACGCCGCCATTTCGCCCAGATTTTCTACTTCGCTGTCGATCATCTACAGGTTCTTTATGTGATAAATAAACTGTCTGATACCGTCCGGATTTGACGCGTTTGGAAAGTGCAGAGGCACATTTGACGCCGGCGTATCCAGCTCCACAAAACCATAGTCAAAAATCCTAAAATAAGCAAAAATTCCGTTTTCATGACTGACGATTTCTTGAATATCCGTAATCTCTAACTCGGTTTCCAACTTTTTTCCCAACCACTGATAATCAACAAAAATCACCCGTTCATTGCTCACGATCAGCCTGTCCAGCCAGTAAAGCAGGGAGACATAAATC
>JBAZZM010000058.1:0-6277 GCA_041658805.1 Candidatus Altimarinota bacterium
TTTCATGACGGGAGTATGTTTGATAGCGAAGATGTGATGGCGAGCGTGAAGCGGGCCAAAGAAAATAAAAATTCAGATTTGGTGGGTATGCTTTCGACTGTTGATAGTGTGGAGAAAATTGATGATCTGACTTTGCGAATGAAGACATTTAAGCCGGACCCGCTGCTGCTACAAAAGCTGGCTTTGCTCATGATTGTGCCATCAGAAGCAGGTGGTGAACTGGCGGGCGCACCGGTTGGAACGGGGCCATATAAATTTGCGTTTTGGGATAAATCGGGAGAGCAACACAAAATTATTTTGGAAGCTTTTGATGAAAGGGCTAAATTTAAAACTGTGCAAATGATTTCGGAGGTGGATAAATTTATCCGGACAAAAATGTTGATGGACGGTGAAACAGATTTGCTGACATTTGTGCCTTTTGACGCGGTGGAAATTTTGAAAGAAAAAGGTTTTATGACGGAGGCTCTTCCGAGTCTGGAGGTGCAGTTTTTGGTGTTTAATTTTAAGTCCAAATATTTCAGCAATTTGGAAAATCGCAAGCTCGTTTCGCTGGTTGTGGATCAGGATTATCTGGTGGAAGCGGTTGGCGGTTTCGCACGCAAAGTAAGCCAGTTTGTGAGCAACGGAAATTTTGGTTTTTCGGCAAAAATTGCGGAGCATGATTATGATTTGGAAAAAGCGAAAGCTTTGAATGCCGATGTGAAAGGCCAGACGATTTCTATTCATCTGGCGACGGGGCTGGATCTGCTCGGCGAACATCTGCGCAAGCAGTTGAAAGAGGTTGGCGTGAGCGCGGTGGTGTCGTATATGGATGGAGAAAAATTGTTAGAAAGTATGAAAAACGGCGATGCAGATTTGTATTTCTTGGCGCTGAAATCTGATCTGGGTGATAGCGCCAGCTTCTTTGAGGATGTGGCTTTGAGTAGCGGAAAATTCAATATTGCGAGGTATTTGAATCCTGCTTTGGATGAACTGGTTGAAAGGTCTTCTATAGAGATGGATCCGGAACTGCGGCTGAAAAATTTGCAGGAGGCGATGGGGATCGTGACGCAGGATTATTTTGGAGTGCCGATGTTTGAATATGAAACCGTCTACGGTCTTGATTCCAAATTTGATTTCAAACCGCGAATCGACGGAATGATTTATTTTGAAGATGTAACCAAAAAATCGTGAAAATAACCATTCGCAGCAAATTGATTCTGGCGATTTCCACTCTTATGATAGTGGTGTTTTCGCTTGCGGCGAATTTATTTATCAATGAAAAAAAAGCGGAATTGGCTGAGGATATTTATCTGAATACGCTGGCTTTTGGCAAGCTGACGGCGCCGGACGTGGCATATAAATATGACTTGTATCTGGCCCAAAACGGCTTTGTTTATTTTAATCGGGAAATCAGTTCCTTGTTTGAACAAAACCGCGATATCAAATCCATAAAGGTGATTTCGTATGAAGGAAATTTGCTTTACGATTCCGCGACGGAAAAGGACAAACAATATGATGGTGAGCTTCGAAAAGTGAGTGATGAAAATTTACTGAAGCAAGTCCGTTCAGAAAATGTTTCTTTGAAAACAGGCGATGGAAATTTTGTATTTTTGGATGCAGTGGAGGATTCCGGTCTTGAGCAAGGCACTTTGGTGAGCTACTTCGTGGTACCCGGAAATGAAAAGTATTCAGTTGTTTACGAACTGACTTACAAATATTTGAATGAACGTATCGCGTTGATGATTTCGAGAATCGTTTATCTGGCAATTTTCGCAATCATGCTGGGAATGATTTTGTCACTTTTGATGGCGGGACAGCTGACCAAGCCGGTGAAGAAACTGGTGATAGGGGCCGGAGAGGTGGCCAAAGGAAATCTGGCTACCAGAGTGGATATTCGCACACATGATGAAATGAAATATCTGGGTGACGCATTTAATCAGATGGCGGCTGATCTGGAAAAAAGCATCGAGGCGAAACTCTACAAAGAGCGGGTGACGCGTGAACTACAAATTGCCGGGGAAATTCAAAAGAGAATTCTGCCGGAGAAAATTCCAAATGTTGAAGGGCTGGATCTGGCCGCTGGACTGATCCCGGCGGAGGAAATCGGCGGAGATATCTATGATTTCATAACTCTGAAAAATGGCAGGACGCTGATGTATGTGGGCGATGTGACCGGGCATGGTGTGCCGGCCGGGATCGTGAGTTCAATTGCCAATGCGCTGTTTTATGCTTACAGCGGGGAGATTGATCTGAAAAAACTTTTGGCGAATGTGAATCGGGTGATGAAAGAAAAAACGATGGCGACGATGTTTATGACGCTGTGCATGATGGAGTGGGATGCTTTGCGAAAAAGTTTCCGCTATGTAAACGCGGGACACGAGCCGTTGATTCATTATAAGGCAAAGGAAAAACGGGCGATCATGATCAAAGATAAAGGCATGGCGCTTGGCATGATTCCGGATATTTTGGACAAGCTGACTTTGAATGAAATACAACTTTCAGCCGGAGATTTTGTGGTGGTGATCAGTGACGGGATCGCGGAATGCTGGAGAAACAAAAGCGAAAATTATGGATTTGAAAGGCTTGTGGCGGCGGTGGAAAGAGCGGCGATGAATGAGGACGCGGTGAAAATCAAAGACGCAATTTTGTCGAGCGTAAAGAGCTTTGCAAATGGTTATCCGCAGATGGACGATATTACGATTATGGTGATTAGGAGAGCTTAATTCCCGGGACAGGAAACTTCAGACACATGGTTTTGACCTCTTCCTTGATTTTGGCGTGGAGGGCGGTGTCGTCGATGTTTGTAATGGCGCGGTCTATGAAGTCGGCAATCATTTCTATCTCCGGTTCTTTCATGCCGCGTGTGGTGATGGCCGGAGTGCCGAGGCGGATGCCGGATGGATCTTGTGGTGGTCGGGGATCAAACGGCACTGTGTTTTTGTTGAGAGTGATGCCCACGGAGTCGAGGACTTCCTGGGCTTTTTTGCCCGGGACGCCTTTGTTTGTAAGGTCGACTAGAAGCAGGTGGGTGTCTGTGCCGCCGGACACGAGAGTGTAGCCTTTTTCGAGAAGTTTCTGGGCGAGATGGGCGGCGTTTTTTCTGATCTGCATGGCGTACTCTTTGAATTCAGGCTTGAGGGCCTCGCCGAAGGCGACGGCCTTGCCGGCGATGATATGTTCGTGTGGGCCACCTTGGAGACCGGGGAATACGGCGCGGTCGATAGCCTTGGCGAATTTTTCTTTGCACATGATGATGGCGCCGCGCGGGCCGCGAAGAGTTTTGTGTGTGGTGGTCATGATGACATCAAAAAATGGAACCGGTGAGGGGAGAGCGCCTCCGGCGATCAGGCCTGCGGTGTGTGAAATATCGGCCATGGAGATGGCGCCGACTTCGTCGGCGATCTCTTTAAATCTTTTCCAATCAATGTCGCGTGGGTAAGCCGTGTAGCCTGCGACGATCATTTTTGGTTTGTGTTGAAGTGCCAGCTCCCGAACGCGATCCATGTTTATGCGACCTGTTTCCTTTTCCACTTCGTATTGGACGAAATTGTATGCTTTGCCGGAAAATGCGATTGGTAAGCCATGAGTGATGTGTCCGCCGTGGTCGAGTTTGAGGCCCATGACGGTGTCACCAAAATTGAGTAACGCAAAATAGATGGCCGTGTTGGCAGGGGAACCGGAGTAGGGTTGGACATTTACATGTTCGGCACCGAAAAGTTGTTTGGCGCGCTCGATAGCCAGATTCTCAATCTGGTCGATGTATTCCTGTCCGCCGTAGTAGCGTTTGCCTGGGTAACCTTCGGAATATTTGTTGCTCAAAATCGAGCCATTCGCTTCCATGACCGCTTCGGAAATGTAATTTTCAGAGGGGATCAACTCCACGCCTTCGGCCTGACGGCGTTTTTCGTGTTCAATCATCTCAAATAGTTGCGGATCGGTTTTCTGCATTGAGCTCATGAGGGGATTGGTTAGTTCTAGTTGTGGACGACAAAATCGACCTGTTGGTCGTGTGCCGCCCGAGGCATATTCTCAATGATTTGAAAATCATAAGCAAGACCAATCTTTGGGCAGTTGAGCTTTTTCAGCAGCTTGTCGTAGTAGCCAAAGCCGAAGCCTATGCGGTGTTTGAGGTCATCGAAGGCAATCGCGGGGACCAGCACCAAATCAACTGTTGAAACCTCCACAACAGGGCAGCTCTTTTTTGGTTGGGGGATTTGGAAAGGACCTGTTTCCAAGTCATTTAATGACCGGATGCGGCGTGGTTTGATCTGTTTGTTGACGATGTATGGGAGGAGGACGATCTTTGTTTTGAGGGATTGTTTTAGTATTGGAAGGATATCGACTTCGTTTTGAACCGGAAAGTAGAAGAGGATATTACGGGCTTTTTTGAATTTCGGAAGTTTTTTTAATTTTTGGCAAATGATTTTGCTTTTGGTGGCGAGAGATTTTTTGCTCAAACTCAAGCGTCGTTTCAGTATTTGCCGGCGGATTTCATTCTTGGTCACGCTTGTATTTTATGGATGTGCAGATAAAATGCAAATCACTCTTAACCTCATATCTATGCAAAATTCAAAAATGTTTTCAGCTTTGTTGCTTGTGGCCGCTTTACTTTCCGGATTTATCGGGGGACTGGCCAGTTCCAAATTCTTACCTGCGAATGTAGATGAGCGCGATGAAACTGAAATTTCGCAGAAATCTTATGTGGAAGAATCCGATTCAATTTCGGCGATAAAAAAAGTGAAGGGCGCGGTGGTATCCGTGAAGGGTTATAAAATTTTTCCGCAGGCTCCGGACAAGCCGGTGGAGGTGGGAGGAGGAACCGGTTTTATCGTCACCGAGGGTGGATATGTGATGACAAACAAGCATGTGGTGGCCAACGAAGAGCTTGTTTATAAAGTCACTTTGCAGGATGAAAAAGAATATGACGCGACTGTAATCAGTCGCGATCCTTTTGATGATGTGGCGGTTTTGCAGATCAAAGGCGAGAGCGGCCAAAAGTTTCCGGTGGTGACGCTTGGAGATTCCGATACTTTGGAGATCGGACAGAGGGTTTTGGCTATCGGGAATGTTCTTTCGATTTATGACAATACCGTGACGGAAGGAATTGTGAGTGCCAAGGCGCGGGATATCACGGCGGCGACCGACTTTATGGGCGGTTCGGAAAATTTGTCGGGACTGATTCAGACAGACGCGGCGATCAATTTTGGGAATAGTGGCGGACCTCTTTTCAACCTGAAAGGTGAGGTAGTTGGGATGAACGCGGCGGTGGCACAGTCGGCAAATGGGGTGGGTTTCGCGATTCCGATCAACGATCTGAAGCCGGTGATCAACAGCGTGGAAAAATTCGGCGAAATCGTGCGGCCGGTTCTGGGCGTGCGTTTTGTTATGCTGACGCCAAATCAAGCCAAGGCAATGGATATTGAGATGGATCATGGGGCTCTACTGATTGGAGATGTTCTAAACGGTGATGTGGCGATTATTCCAAATGGGCCGGGGGAAAAGGCTGATTTGCGTGCGATGGACGTGATTTTGTCCGTGGATGGAAAAGAACTTTCGGTGGAAAATCCGCTGCACAAAGTGATTCGCAGATATGAGCCTGATCAAACCGTGAAGCTGAATATCTGGCGGGCGGGCGAGACAATCAAAAAGGATCTGAAACTAGGAAACAGCAAAGATTTCGAGCAGAAGTAGCTGGACTCGAATATGGAATTTTGTTAGATTGCTGGCGCTTTAAATATGCCCAGGTGGTGGAACTGGTAGACACGCAAGCTTGAGGGGCTTGTGGCCGCAAGGTCGTGGAGGTTCGAGTCCTCTCCTGGGCACCAGAAAAATTATGAAACTGGAGACTAATGGGAAAAACTATCCGATTGTTTTTGAAGAGGTCATGAAAAGGTCTTCTTCGGTGCGAATAAAAAACGGGAAAGTGGTGGTGAAATTGAGCCGGTTTTTGATTGGCAGGCAAAGAGATGAAACGGTCGAAAAGTTTCTGAAATGGGCGGGGAAGAGGCTGGCGAAAGTGCGAGGAGATGCTTTTGTGGAGCCGAATTATGAAAACAGTGGACGTGTGGTGACGCACAATAAAATTTACGAGGTGCATGTGATGAAGAGTTTGAAGAAATCCGCGAGGTCGGACTTAAAAAATGAATGTGAGATTGTAGTGAGGTTGCCTGAAACGGGTGGGAGGAGCGTGGTGAAAAAGCTTTGTGAAAAAGTGATTATGGAGGATCAGGAAAAATACCTTGGAGAAATTTTGCGGGAGTTGAATGAAAACTATTTCCGAGTGAGTTTCAACAAT
>JBAZZM010000059.1:0-6185 GCA_041658805.1 Candidatus Altimarinota bacterium
CGTGGTGGAGGGCACGGGAGGTGAATTCCCAAAAAATCCTTTACAGCAGCTGAAAATGGCGATCGAGGCGGTGTTTAATTCCTGGAATAACGAACGGGCGAAAACTTATCGCAAACTGCATGACATCACCGGCCTGAAAGGGACGGCGGTAAATATTCAAGCGATGGTTTTTGGAAATATGGGCGAGGGTTGTGGAACCGGAGTGGCTTTTACGCGCAATCCTTCGACCGGAGAGAGGGAACTTTACGGAGAATTTCTGATCAACGCGCAGGGCGAGGATGTGGTGGCGGGCATTCGCACACCGCAACCGATTTTGGAATTGGAGAGCGTAAATCCGGAGGCTTTAGAGCAGCTACTAGCGGTGCGGGAACTACTTGAGGCGCATTATCGCGACATGCAAGATATAGAGTTTACCATCGAAAAAGGTAAGCTCTTTTTGTTGCAGACCAGAAACGGGAAACGGACGGCTGGAGCTTCGGTGAGGATAGCCTGCGATATGGTGGACGAAGGATTGATTTCGAAAGAGGAGGCGATTTTGAAGGTGGAAGCGAAACAACTGAACCAGCTGCTGCATCCGCAGATTAAAAAAACTGCGCTACGGGAAGTGCTGACAAAAGGCCTGCCGGCTTCGCCTGGGGCGGCCTGTGGAAAAGTGGTTTTCACTTCCGAGCGGGCGATAGAAATGGCCGAGAGACATGAAAAAGTCGTGCTGGTGAGGAAGGAAACGAGCCCAGAAGATTTGAGTGGGATGAGCATCGCGGAGGGGATTTTGACGGCGCGCGGCGGGATGACCAGCCACGCGGCTGTTGTGTGTCGCGGGATGGGAAAATGCTGCATCACGGGCGCGAAGGAAATCATCGTGAATGAGAGCGCGAAAAAAATATTGATTGGAGATACGGTTGTAAACGAGGGCGATGTTTTGACGCTGGACGGAGGAACCGGTGAGGTGATGCTGGGCGAGATGGAAATGCAAAAGCCGGAGATCAGTGGCGATTTTAAAAGGATTTTGGAATGGGCGGACGAAGTGCGAACTTTGAAAGTGAGGACCAACGCCGATACGCCGCATGATTGCGAAGTGGCGATAAAATTTGGCGCAGAGGGAATCGGGCTATGTCGTACGGAGCACATGTTTTTTGAAGAGGACCGGATTCATCTGGTGAGACAGATGATTCTGGCAAAGAGCGCGGAGGAGAGGAAAAATCCGTTGGAGAAATTATTGGAGATTCAAAAAAGCGATTTTATTGGAATTTTCCAGGTTATGAAAGGTCTGCCGATGACGATCCGGTTGCTGGATCCCCCACTGCATGAATTCCTGCCGGACAAGGAGGAGAAAATCGAAGAGCTGGCGAGGGATTTTAACGTGAGCGTGAGTGAAATTCGCGATACGATAAATTCCCTAAAAGAAGTAAATCCGATGATGGGACACCGCGGAGTGCGCTTGGGGGTGACGTTTCCGGATATCTATGAAATGCAGGTAAAGGCGATAGCCGAGGCCGCGATCCATGTGACGGCCGACGGGACTGAGGTGAATGTGGAGATCGAGATTCCGCTGGTTTTTGATGTGCGGGAATTCAGTTATATGCGCGATCTGGTGAAAAAAACGATTGAAGGATACGGGAAAGACATCAAATTCAATTACAAAATCGGGACGATGATTGAATTGCCGAGAGCCTGTCTGATCGGTGACGAGCTGGCGGAAGTGGCGGACTTTTTTTCATTCGGAACAAATGACCTGACGCAGATGACTTACGGACTTTCGCGCGACGACATGGGAAAATTTATTCCGGAATATATTGAAAAAGGAATTTTGGAAAGAGATCCGGCGGCGACGATAGACAAAGACGGTGTCGGGAAGCTGATGAAGGCCTGCGTGATGCTTGGGAGAAGCGTGAAACGCGATTTGGAAATAGGAATTTGCGGCGAGCATGGCGGCGATCCGGAATCGGTTTGGTTTTGTCATGAGATCGGGCTGGATTATGTGAGCTGCAGCCCATATAGAGTGCCGATCGCGAGACTGGCCGCGGCGCAGGCGGCGATTCGTTGATTTTCCCGGGAAAAATTTTTGGGCAGACGGAAGATTGTGGTTTGGAGTATCGACTGGCGCTGCGTGTCCGTTTTGCTGTCTTTTTGCTGTATATTCCGACATGGAGTGGGGGGAACTACAAGTGGGATTCCAGACCGGCAGATTTTGAAAGCTGTTTTGCGCTTTGTTGACAAAAAAATGGGGGGGGGTATAGTTGCAACAATATCATTTAATCTCATTCTATGAGTAAGTCTTGGAAAATCGTCATTGGGGTAGTGATGGTGGTGGTCGCCGGCACGGCTGTTTATTTCGGGAGCGGGAGTTTATTTCAGGGCAGACTGGCGCTGCCGACTACAACGCCGGAAACATTGCCATTGCCGACCATTCCAAATATTAAAGTGACGCTGAATCCAGGTTCTCCGAGTGGTACACATCAAGTATTTGAAAAAGATGAAATTGCTATCTACGATGTCTGCAACATGACAACTCAATCTCAAAAACTTAGCGCTGTGGATTTTACATTGTATAGCGATACTTCCAGTCTGAACCCTCAAACCAGTGTTAAGTTGTTCACTTCAACTACCTCGGGTCTTCAACCACTTGGAGAGACTCGTTTGTCTGATGAAATATATCGCAATGACGTAAAACTTCTTAGTTTTTTGATTCCTGCCGGACAATGTAGCAAATTAAAGCTTTATGTAGATTCCACCAAATTGATGAATTTGACCACAGGAAATGACGATCTTAGAATGAATCTGATGTCAGGATCCGTTTCCGGTGGTCCAGAATTCATATTTGGAACCAAGGGCGTTATGAGCAACCATCTGTCTTACTAAAATAATGTTAAGGGAAAAACTCGAAAAAGCCCGTCCTAAGTGGTGGGCTTTTTCTTTAGAAAAATTTTAAACTTTTTTAAGAAGCGTGTGCTAAGAGGAGAGTGTTCTTTGTTTTGCAAAATGAAAATTTACGCCTTTATAGACATTTTTATGTCAGTCGATTGAAACACTTCCTGGAATACAAAAAAAGAGAGGCATAATGATCGGGACTGGCCCCTTTCGTAGCCTCTCATGGTGATTGGCCCGATTGTAGCAAAATTTTGGAAAAAATCAAGCTCTAGATTCCGCCCCAGTGAAGCTTTGTTCTTAGCATCTTGTAATACCTGTTGCCGGTGCGGGCGAGGTAAAAGTTGCGGTGGCTGCGACGGATTTTGATGATGTCGCCAAATTTGAGAGTGATCATGTCCTGACCGTCGAGTGTGAGACCGATGATGGCTTGCTCTTCGCGGCGCTCGGTTTCGAGGGTGATGGTGAGCTGGCGGGTGTCGGGAAGGATGATGGGACGCATGGAGAGAGAGCTGGGGCAGATAGGGCTGATGGTGAGGCCTTCTATGCGTGGGTGGACAATGGGGCCGCCGGCGGAAAGAGAGTGGGCGGTGGAGCCGGTTGGCGTGGCCACAATCAGACCGTCGGCTTTGACTTTTGCGAGCTGGCGGCCGTCAATTTCCAGATTCATAATAATCAGTCTGGCAAAAGCACCCTGATTTATAACGGCGTCGTTGAGTGCCAGAAATGTGTCGATTTTTTGGCTTTTTCTATAGATGGTGACGCGGAGCACCGCGCGCTTGTCGACATCAAACTGGCCGGCGAAAATTCTACCCAGACAATCAAACATTTTGTCCGGTGTACACTCTGTCAAAAAGCCGAGAGTGCCGAAATTTACGCCGAGGATAATGACCTTTTTCCGTGAAAGGCAACGCGCCGTTTTGAGCAGACTGCCGTCACCGCCGAGGACGATGGCGAGGTCAACTTTGTTGAGCAGAGCGTGTTTGCCGTAGCCTTTTTGATCCGGAAAAAGAGCGACGCAGTTTTCATCGAGAAGGACTTCTTTTTTGTGTTTTTTTAAAAAATTTACGATCTTGTGAAGAGTCTCTTTGTGTTCGACAATATTGCGTTTGGCGATTATTCCAACCGAGCTGATCTCGCGATGTTTGAGAGCTTTTGGCGTCATAATTGAGAGAAAATTTCGAGTAGTTTTTGGGCCGAAGATTCCCATGAAAATTTACGCGCGCGCAGTATACCCTGATTTTTCAGATTTTCGCAAAGCTCCGCGTCTTTGACGACGCGAATCATGGCCGAGGCAATCTGATGCGGATTTTTAGGATCGACAAAAAGTCCGGAGTTGCCGACGACTTCCGGAAGTGAAGAAACGTTTGAGGTGATCACGGGACAACCGCAAGCCATGGCTTCCAAAGGCGGCAGACCGAAGCCTTCATAAAGCGACGGAAAAACGAGGGCCTTGGCGAGATTGTAAAGCTGGACCAAGCTGGAATTTGAAAGATATCCGAGCATGTGAACACGATTCGTGAGGTAATTGTTGCGAATGGAGTGAGAGACTTCTTCGTGATGCCAGCCGTTTTGGCCGACAATGATCAGATGATAAGTGGGAAAAGATTCCGCAATCAGCGCGAAAGCCTTGATCAGATTGAGATAATTTTTGCGTGGCTCTAAGGTGCCAACAGCGAGGAAAAATTTTTCGGGGAGGTTTGTCTTTTTGGCGAATGGAAGAAGTGATTCTTTTTTTAATTCATGAAATTCCGGACCGACTCCGCAGGGAATGACCAGGATTTTTTGGGGATCGGTTTTGAATTTTTTCAAAATGTCCTGACGGGTGTTTTCTGAAACGGCGAGAACGCGGGTGGCGCGGCGGATGGCGCGACGGAGAAAAAGTTTTTCGATCAGGACGGCCTTTTTTTGGTGACGGGAAGGAAAAAGAAAGGCGACCAGATCATGGACGGTGATGATGGTTTTGATGGAGCGCGGAAGCAAAGACGGGATGATATAGCTGACAGGCGCGAAAAAAACATCAACGAGCTGGCGTTTGACATCTGTGGCGACACGATGATGCCAGAGCAGGCCATTTCCGGTGATCAATTTCAATTTTGCGTTTCTAAATTCCGAAAAGCCGGCCACGCCTTCGCGGGCATAGAGAATGTAATCGTTGCTGGAGTCTTTCAAAAGCAGGTTTCGGACGATAGAAAAAGCGTAATTTCCTTTACCGGCACGCTCTCCGCCGGCGGCCCGAATGTCGATGGCGATCTTCATGCTGGGCAATTATACCACGGCTGGTTTGCCCTCTAGTCGGCTTTTAGCTAAACTTGGTTCGTAAGATTCACTTGTCTAACGATAGAGCGTGAAGAACCTGCTTAGCTCATTCCCGAGACTTTTCCGTAATGTTCGTCATGACACCCGTGGTGCCACGGTCTTTATAGCCTTGGGTATCGCCTTCCTGTTGATGGTTTTTGCAATTGGCATCGCGATCACGACGCAAAACACCCAGCGAAATATAAAAGCCTTCGATAACTCCTTTCGGGCCCAAAATATCGCCGACAGTTTGATTGGAATGATGGTTGGAATTGGAAGAGACCATGAGTCTGGATTTAGTCTGGATGAGAGCCAATGTGCCGAAGCGATTAGGGCCGGTTATCCTGTCCAGTATGATCGTTATGCTGCTGAAGGTGCTACTTTTAAATGTCAGATCAAAGGAATGAATGACAAGCCAATTGTCTCATCGGAACTTGGCGAAGTTTATACAGTTCCGGCTACAAATACAGGCAACGCCAGCCTGAATTGCCAACCGCTCCGTCCGATCCGCACAGAGGCTGATTTGCGGAACATGGGAATTACTGAAATTTCCGATCCTCTCGATCACCCATGCAATTGGGGCCGGTTGAATTTTGGAAACAGCATTACGAGCAGAGTGGCAATCCCGTTATACTATGATGAGGTTCAAAGTATAGGCACAGATGGAACTGTTCAAAGCGAAGTCAGAAAATTGGACGACCTGAGTGATTTGAGAATCAGGGTCAGGACGCCATGCAAGCCGGTGGAGGTCGCGGTTGAAGGCATAGATCAGACAAAATGGGAATACCCGGAGGTTTGCAGTCACGACATCTTCACTGGGGGAAATTATAAATTTGAGCCGACATCACTTGATGTTGAAGACAATCCAACTGTCGTAATGTGGCAAATTTCAGCAACGTGTATGTCACCTGATGGAAGCAAACAAAGTTGCGGGATAACGCCGGATATGGCGGTGGATCCCCAAACAGGATGGCGTGAATCTTCACAGAATTCCGAAATCTACGAATCTTTTATCGATGATA
>JBAZZM010000060.1:0-6120 GCA_041658805.1 Candidatus Altimarinota bacterium
TGATGCGGGCCCTATTGTTCCGAGCCGTAATCGTCGGATTGATGGCCAAACTCTTATTGTTGGGGCTTCCGGCGTGATTGGAAGAGAGCTTGCAAGAGAATTATGCAGCACTCACAATGCGGTTTTGGCCGCTATGTTTGAGAAAGTGCCTCCCAAAGGATTTGAGGAATTGGGTTCGGATATGCAAATGGTGCTTGGTATGGATGTCCGAAATCCCGAGATGGTAAAAAAAGTGTTCGACGATAATCCGGACGTCTACTCTGTCTGGCATTTAGCCGCAGTTCTCTCGGTTCAAACCGCAGAGGATCCTGATGCTGCGCGGGCAGTCAGTGTCGGTGGGATGAAAAACATTATTGAAGCGATGCTGAGGCACTCCACAGCAAGGCGTCTACTATTTTCAGACTCAATAGGAAGCTTTGGACCTGAATCTCCACGTGAAAATGCTACAGCAGAGTGGCTTCTCACTCATCCAGACCAGGATCCAGGAAGTGACTATGGTCTTCAGAAAGGAGAATGTCGTAAATTATTACTTGAAGCCGCAGCCAAGTATGGTATAGATTCGCGTTTTGCCGTAATACCCGGCGTGCTTCACACAAATCCACGCTGGGGAAGAGGGACTACCGAATATGTGCTAGACGCAATCCATGCGGCGGTTATTGGGATAGTTTTTGAAAATCCGGTACCTATGGGAGTCGTTTTACCAATGATACATGTTAAAGATCTGATTACTGGCCTTTATAAGCTGGAGATGGCCGACAGAACTGATTTAAGAGCGCCTGGAGCAGGATATACTTTCTCCGGTTTCTCCTTCGCACCTGAAGATTTATATAGGGAACTTGTTAAACTTGGACTAAATCCACGGTGGGAAGACGCGTCAGAAGGTTCAGTGCAAGCAAAATTTGCCAGAGCCTGGCCAAATTCTGTTGATGGTGGGGATGCCAAACGTGATTTGGGTTTTTCTCCAAAATATGACTTTGAAAGTACGATTAATGATATAGTGAGAGCGCACAGGGCGATGGCCAGTGGTATCAGCTAGGTTGAGAAGCAATTCATGAGAATTTCAAAATTTAAAACAGCTTTTTTGTTTTTTGCGGCAGTATTTTTGGTCTTCGCCTTTTACGTTTCAGCCGCTTTTTATATTAAAAATATTGGTATTGAATTGGACACGGATAAGACTTGGGATTATTCGCAGGAGATCGAGTACTTTTTGCAAACCGATCCAAGCTGGGCAAATCAAAAACTTGGTAATTCGGATTATACTTTGGCGGAACAGGGGTGTGCGGTTGCGGATATTGCTATGGTGCTGCGGTATCTTGGAAACGAGATTGATCCCGAATTACTAAACAAAGAGTTGACGAAAAGCGGAGCGTATACTGAAAATGGCAATCTGCTTTGGTATAAATTGGAAGAACTTTATCCTGTTGAGTATAAATTTAAGCGCGTGTTTGGAGCGGGAACGGTGGAAAAAGATTTGGAGGAAGGCATTTTGCCGATTGTTCGTGTCAAATATGGTGCGAATGAGGTGGAGCATTGGGTTTTGATTGTCGGAGCGGATGGAAATGATTTCTTGATCATGGATCCATTGAATGAAGACAAGATTTTGACTAAGCTTGGTGGGTATGGGAAGGTCTATGCGTATAGGGCGATTGTGGAAAAGAATGAAAGAGCCGAGTAGGCCAGCCAGAAAGGTTTTTATCAAAAAAATATGACTGAATCACCGGATCACATAGACGAAGTGCCATCAATGAATGACTTGATGGAGTATCTAACGAGCGCTCTAAGGGAGCGCGGTATAGATGAAAAGGCTCTGGAAAATGCTCTAAAAGAAAAGGGCATAGATAATCCGGATGTGTTTGCCATGTACGATGAGTTCTGTGCAGCAATTCAGGACATAGGCAATAGCGGAGTGACTGTGGCGGGTAAGGTTTGCCTTGAGTTGATAAGAGCCCGGGTTCAGTGGCATGGCGGACATGGGGATCATGCTTTACAGTCTTGTGATGATGCCTTGGTGATTGCTAGAAACGAGGCAAGTGAGACTGAAGCACCTCATATTATGGAAAGAGTTAGGGCCGAACGTGCCAAATATGTTGGTTTTGTAGCATAAGGTTACTGGCATTCAATGAGTAAAGATTATCAGGAGGATTTTTTACAATTGGCGCAACAGGAGTTGATCACAAACCATTGACGGTGAGCGTGTGCTCACCTATAATGCGGGCATGATAAACGCAGACCTGACAATTTTCGAAGACTATAATATCCGCCGTCTATACGATGAAAAGAATGAGAAGTGGTACTTTTCTGTGGTTGATGTCGTACAGGTTTTGATTCAACAAAAGGATTACCAAGCCGCTAGGAAATATTGGAATAAATTAAAAGAACGTCTTGTTAAGGAAGAAAGTGAGTCGGTGACAAAATGTCACCAACTGAAATTAGAGGCCGCTGACGGCAAAAAGTACCTTACCGATGTATAAAGTCCGGTTTTGTTGTATCTTTTCAGCATGCATTCAAAAATTTCCTGTATCGTGCCGGTTTACAATGAGGGGAAGCGGGTGGGAGCTGTTTTAAAAGTGCTGGTCGGGCATCCGATGGTGGATGAGGTGATCGTGGTAAATGACGGGTCATCGGATGATTCGGAGAGTATTCTAAAAAAAATCAAAGGGATCAGGCTGATTTCATACAAAAAGAATCAGGGCAAAACGATGGCGATGAAGATGGGGTTTGAGGCGGCGAAAAATAATCCGGTGATGACGATCGATTCGGATCTGGTGGGACTGGATCGTGAAGCAATCAGTGAGTTGATCGAGCCGGTGAAAAACGGGCAAGCGGATATGAGCATCAGCTTGAGGAAAAACAGCTTGGGGATTTTTAAGTTGTTTGGACTGGATTTTGTTTCGGGAGAGAGAGTTTTTGATAAAAGACTTCTTGGGAATTTGGAAAAACTGAAAAAATTGCCAAGGTTTGGGCTGGAAGTTTACATGAACAATCTGATCATTCAAAAAAAACTGCGGATGAAAGTGGTGAGTTGGAAAAAAGTGATTTCGCCGAGGAAGTCGGTGAAATTTGGATTTTGGAGTGGAGTGGTTGGAGACACGAAGATGGTGATGGAGATCGTGAAAGTGTTGGGATTTTTTGGCGTGGTGATGCAGTTTTGGAAGATGCGAAAGCTGAAGGTTTAGATGTGAACGAGGGTTTTGATGAATTTTTCAACATAGGTATCCCAAGAATATTTTTGGGCGGTTTTGCGACAATCTTCGGGATTTAATTTGAGACATTTTTTGGCGTTTGAGGCGAGGTTGGTGCCGAGATAACCGTCGAGTCCATTTGTGATAATGTTGTTTGGGCCCTGGACATTGTAGGCGGCTACGGGCAGTCCGCAGGCGAGGGCTTCTATAATGGCCAGACCGAAGGTGTCGGTTTTGGAAGGGAAGACGAAAACGTCGGAGATAGAGAGCAGGTCGGTGAGAGCTTTGCCTTTTTTACAGCCGACAAAAACGGCTTCGTGTCCGAATTCTTTTTGAAGTTCGGATTTTTGGGGGCCGTCGCCGATAATCAGTTTGGTGCCGGGGAGGCGGCATTTCAGAAAAGTGCGGATGTTTTTTTCCGGCGCGATACGGCCGAGGAAGGTGAAAATCGGATGTTTTAAATTTCTTGGTGTTTTGGCTTTGGGATTTTTCTTAAAAAATTTGAGATTGATACCGAGAGGAAAACTGACGACATTTTTAAAGCCGTTTTTTTCCAATTCTTTTTTGAGAGAGTCGGTGCTGACAGTTACTTTGTGGCTTGGGTAATGGAACCAGCGCAGATAGTCGTAGGTGGCTTTTCTGAGATGACGGACGCGGATGGCGACATATTCCGGCAGGCGTGTGTGATAGGAAGTGGTAAATTTCCAATGATTTTTTACGCAGAGCATGCGGGCGGCTAAGCCCAGCGTGCCCTCGGTGGCGATATGGATGCAGTCGGGTTTGATGCGATCTAGCATTTTTTTAAGTTTCCATTGCGGCAAAAAGGCCATGCGAATTTCGGCATAATAAGGGAGTGGCAGAGTTGGAAATTGGTGCGGATGAATGATGGAGACTTTGAATCCCCTCTTTTCCAAGCCTTTTTTGGTGAGCAAAATCGAGGTGACAACTCCGCTGGTATTTTTTGACCAGCTATCGGTGATGATGGCAATTTTCTTCAATTTTATTCTTTCTAAAAAATATAAAATAAGCGATGACGATGAGGACGGCCAGGATGAGAGTAATCTCTCCGTAGAGGCCAAAATAGTCGCTGATCAGAGTGTAGGATTTGCCGAAATAGTAACCGATGAGCATGAGACCGAAAGATTTGAAAATCGTGACCGCCAGATTGATCCACATGAAACGGATATAGGACATTTTGCTGAGGCCGGAGGCGATCAAAACGAACATGCCCCAAGGCTGTGTTTTGCCGACGGCCAAAGTTTTGCCTGCGTGATGATGGAAGTGAGTTTCGGTTTTATAAAGGCGTTCTTCATTGATTCCAAAAAAATGACCCCATTTGTGGATAAAAGGCCGACCGCCGAAGCGGCCGATAGAATAATAAATAGTGTCGCCGATGAGGTCGGCCAAAATTAAAAGTCCGTAAGTGATGTATGGGTTGAGAATGCCGGTGGAGACCAGAAAACCCCCGAGGACCGAGACAATTGGACCTTCGACTATGGCCCAAGGAAAAAGGAGGATGTATTTGTAGGTGATGAGGAGTTCAACGGCGTTGTCGAGTGCGAGCATAAAAAACTGCTAGTTGGGTGGATTATGCCACAAGGAGTTGGAGTTGGCGAGGCGTGGAGTGTGTTATACTGGCGGCGTATGCAACATTTTTTCGTGAATGAGGATTTAGGAAAAGGGGCTGTGACGATCAGGGATGAGGATGTCCTTCATCAGCTGACGAAAGTGTTGCGTTTTCGAGCCGGAGATGAGTGCGTTTTGCTGGACGGAAAAGGCGGAAAGGCAAAAGGGATGATCGAGGAATTGCATAAGGAAGGAGCGCAAATAAAGATTGAAAAGCTGGAGAATTTTGAGAGGCCGAATAGAGAGGTGAGGCTGTTTGCGGCTGTGAGCAAGAAGCCGGAGACTTTTGAATTGATCGTGCAAAAGGCGACCGAGCTGGGCGCTACGATGATAACTCCCCTACTTTGTGCGAGGTGCCAGGTGGACAGCGTGCGCAAACCGGAGAGAGTCAAGAAAATCATCAAAGAAGCGGCGGAACAGGCGGAGAGAATTTTTTTGCCGGAGATGGGAGAGGTGGTTGAATTGGGGAAACTAGCTAAAAATCTACCTGACGGTAGATTTTTAGTCGGAGACGCAAGAGATTATGACGAAAAACTGGGGGGAATGGATTTTGACGGCAGTCAAAATCTGGTGATCGGGCCCGAGGGAGGACTTACTGCAGAGGAAATTGCAATGGTCCGAAAAGCAGGAGGAGTGATTTTTTTAGCGAATGAAAATGTTCTACGGATGGAGACCGCCGCAATTGCGGCGTTGGCAATTGTTCAAGCAAAATGTTTGCGATAATGCTCTTTGTAAACTTCCGGAGGAATGAGTTTGAGGGCCAAGTAAACGCATAGAGGGATGATCAGCAGATCGTCGATTTGGCCCAGTATAGGGATAAAATCAGGTACAATATCAAAAGGCAGAAAGGCGTAACCGAGGGCGAAACCAAGAAGGAGTTTTGAAGTGCGCGGAACTCTTTTGTCATCCTTTAAATCTTTGGCCAGTTTCAGGTAAGCCTTGAGATTGCGTCGTATGTCGCGAAAGTGGCTGGAATCACGCAAAGATATACTGACCTTTAAAAAGAGAATCAGCAAAGTTATCCAAAAAAGGCCGAGGGAAAAACCGGCGATGACATCGCTTGCCCAGTGAACATTCAAATAGATGCGGCTTAAACCGACCATCAAAATCATCAAGATGCTCGCGGCAATAAAAAGACCGCGAAAAATAATATTTTTTATGTCCTTGCGGAAAGAATAAATCAGCATGGTAAAAAATATCAGCGCGAGAGTCGCGTGAGCGCTTGGAAAGCTATATCCGGTTTCAATAATCAAAGCACCTGGCGGACGAGGTCTGGCGACGAGAGTCTTGATCAGGTATTCCAAGGCAGTGC
>JBAZZM010000061.1:0-5681 GCA_041658805.1 Candidatus Altimarinota bacterium
ATAAGCATAAGGGTTCCGCCGATGATATACATTTGCTGATGGAAATCTTGAAATACTCTCGCCAGACTCGCCGCTCCAAGCCCGATTGGAATCAAAACTACAGAAATTCCGGCAAAAAACACCAAAGTCATTCGCAAAATATTTTTCTTTTCCTTGAACACCGACGCCAGATAAGTCGGCAATAAAACAGTGATACAACATGGCGCGAATAGTGCGACCATCCCAGCGAAAAATGATGCGATGATCGATGCGCTAAAAATTAAGTCCATATGATTTTTGTTAAATGGTTAAGGAGTTACTGTGGCCTTGAATTTTAGCTCCATTCGCGGAGACTGCGTGGAATTGGTCTCCACATAAATCACCCTCTCCGCCATTCCCACTCCGGCCGGTCCATGTGCCGCCGGATCAAACTCGGCACGCACAGTTACAGTTTCACTCGGTTTAACCAAAATTCCGGCAGCAGAGGCTCCGCCATGAGCACTCATCCCGTACGGTCCATATTCCTCTCCATCAGCTACTACATAGGCCTCGGTACACATGCATGAGGTCGAAACTTTTTGAATTTCCACCGCTGTCTCTCCATCGTTTTTAAGCTCATACTCATGTTTTACGATGCCGTTTCCCATCGAAATCGTTTGGAAATCGAAATCAGTCTCCAACGCTTGGAGTACACTGGCCGAACTTTCCGGTCCGCTGTTTCCGCCAGAACTGACCATCACTATCGCCACCACTCCGGCGACGACGATTCCAAAAATTACTAAGTTGCGAATAAGATTATTCATAATAAAAAAATTATAAATTAAAAACCTTCCCAAACTAAAATGAAAAATAAAAACTAGTCTATTGAAGAATGCAAGGCGAGCCAACGCCGCAACTCTCTCTCTGATTCAAAAAGCAGGCTTTGGCGCTGACGTGAATACGCGAAATTTTGCTGTTCGGAAAAATCAAAATTAAAGAAAACCGCTACAAAAAGAAGCAAAGCATAAGCCAAAATCGGAAAGAATTTGGGTATTCCCTCAAAAAGGTTCTTAAAAAATGAGACATGCCCTTCAAAATTTTGGCAAACATTACCGGCCGGGCAGAGCGAATGAGTCGACACATGATCCGTGCTTCCCATCATCAGAGGTCCGCTCAAGCTCAGAATTCCCAAAGCCGCCACTAAAGCAATTGCGATAACTTTCATTTTCATACGCGCCGATTCTACCAATAAATCGATTTAAAAGCCAGTCAATATAAGCTAAAATCACTCTATGAGAATCATCTCTTGGAATATCAACGGCCTCCGCGCAGTCCAAAAAAAAGGCTTTCTTGAGTGGCTCTACAAAGAGCAACCGGACATCATCGGTC
Organism: Candidatus Altimarinota bacterium; assembly: GCA_041658805.1. GTDB lineage: Bacteria > Patescibacteriota > Gracilibacteria > UBA1369 > LOWO2-01-FULL-3 > JBAZZM01. Next base: position 1,348 of record JBAZZM010000061.1, read on the forward strand.
TTCAGGAAATCAAAGCCAAGGCCGACCAGCTTCCGCAGGAGTTGCTAACCCCAAAAAATTATTACGGCTATTTGAATTCCGCCGATCGTCCCGGCTATTCCGGCACGGCGATTTATTCCAAACAAAAACCAAAAGAAATAAAATACGGCATGGGCATCGCCAAATTCGATTTCGAAGGCCGCATCATCTCCGCCGACTTCGGCGATTTCATCTTTTTGAATATCTACTTTCCAAACGGAAAAAGCGGCCAAATCCGTCTCAAATACAAAATGGATTTCTATGACGCCGCGCTCGCTTATTTCGACTCACTCGTAAAGAAAGGCAAACACCTCATCATCACCGGCGATGTAAACACAGCCCACACTCCCATCGACCTCGCCCGTCCAAAAGAAAACGAAGACATCTCCGGCTTTTTGCCGATCGAGCGCGCTTGGATGGACAAACTCATCTCCCACGGCTACGTCGACTGCTTCCGCGAGTTCAACAAAGAACCAAACAACTACACTTGGTGGAGCCAACGATCCGGTGCCCGCCAGCGAAACGTCGGCTGGAGAATCGACTACTTTTTCGTAAGCAAAAACTTCCGCAGTCACGTCAAAAACTGCTACCACCTGACCGATGTCATGGGCTCGGATCACTGCCCGATAGTGCTTGAAGTAAAGTAAACCCCCTAATTCAAAAACGCAAACCTCTTATCCACCCACTTCGTCTTGCTGTAAACTTTTTTCCCGTCAAACCAGATCTCCGCGCCGGCCCAGTCAAATCTGAAAATCAAATCCCAGTGCACATTGGAATCATTCCCGTTCGGGCACTCGTCGTAGCATTTTCCAAGCGCCATATGCAAACTCTTGCCCATCTTTTCATCAAAAAGAATCTGCCGCGTAGGCTTATTTATCGTCTTGTTCAAGCCAAAAGCAAACTCTCCATAATATCTCGCCCCAGCGTCCGTTCCCAAAATTTCCGTCAACGCCTTTTGATTGTTCGATTCCGCCTTTACCACTTTCCCGTTTTTCAAATTCAATTTCACCCATTCAAAATCATGCGAATGATAATGCGTCGGCACATTGTATCGGATCACACCGTTCACTGAAGTCCGCACCGGCGAAGTAAAAATTTCTCCGTCCGGCAGATTGTGCGTTCCGCAACAAGTTCTCCATTTTTGGCCTTTCACCGACAATGTCAGATCGGTTTCTTTGCCTTTCACATGCACTTTATCCACCTTGCTCATCAACGCGATAAATTTCTTTTGCAGCGCCTCCTCTTTTTTCCAGTCCACCAGACAGCAGTCAAAAACAAAATCCTCCCATTCCTCCAAACTTTTTTTCGCGAACGCCGCCGAAGCCAGATTTGGATAGTAGAAAAGGCACCATCGTTTTTTGTGTAGAATGTCAGACAGCGGCTTGCGCGCCTTTTGGACCACATGGATTTTTTTCATATCCACATCGGTCATTTCAAATGGATTTTCATCGGCCACGATCTGCACCATCGCGTCATAACTGTCCGCAACTTTCAGGTCGAGCTCATCCAGATAATTCATCTGTTCCTTATCCGCATGATCAAAAAACACCCGCGATAACTCATCCACCGAAAACCGCACATCCACCTGCTTTGCGCCGGCCTTCACGCATTCACGATAAATCTCTTTGATAAGCGGATAACTGTCAAAGCCGTATCCCCGCAAAAGCACCTTTTCGCCTTTTTTCACCTTGATAGAATAGCCGACAATAATCTTCGCCAGCTTCTGAATTTTTTGTTTATCCACCATGGGCCAAGACTACTATAAACCGACCACTTGGGCAACCCGCTCATTCACATAATTTCGTTCCATTTCTACAGCCGCATTTGCCACGTGTTCGCCACCTTTTCTGAAATCTTCATTTTCCAGAGCCTGCAAAATCATCCTCTGGTTTGTAACCACTCCCTCAATTTTAAATTCTCTCACCGCCTTCTCAAGTTTCATGATAGCTTCTCCTCTGCTATCTGCTGTCACAACGACTTGCGCGATCATCGGATCATACAATCCGGAAATGTGAGCGCCTCGGGTAATTCGCGGATCTGTATAGACAAAAACATCCTCCCCCTTTGGGACATCCCAACCTGTAATTGTTCCAGATGATGGGCAGAAATTTCTATGGCCATTCGCAAATTTTCTATATGCCGGATCAGTGATCACATCTTCGGCGCAAATTCTCGCTTCCATTACGCATCTTGGTCCTTTTGGTTTCATTCCATCTATTTCCTCCTGTGGTTTTAATTTTTTGCCGTCGCAAATTTGCAACATGCCACGAATTAAATTGGCGTTTCCTTCATGAGTCGTAACGGGATGTTCAACTTGCATCCTTCGGTTTACCTCCAAGAAATAGAATTCTTTATCCTGAAGGCTATAAAGCGTCTCCAAAGTAAAAGCACCTTCGTAGTTTTTCCAGGTTCTTGCCTTTATTAATTGCATCATCTCACTCGTCTGCTGGACAATCTTATCGATCGTTTTTGGGTCCAAATCTGCCGTCTCCTCAATGTATTTTTGATGATCTCTTTGCATGGTGCAGTTCCGTGCTCCCATAAAACGCAAATTCCCGTCTTTGTCCGACAAAAATTGAAATTCAATGTGTAAATTATTTTCAATGAACTGATCAACGCTAAATTTATTATGATCTTTTTTGAAGGCCTCGACTTCTTCTTTAAATAAGTTACGATTTTTATTTGAGACTTTCTTTTGTCCACGACCACCTCCGTCTTCCGCGGCCTTAAATAGGAAAATTTCGATGTTGGCACTATTCTCATCAAAAAACTTCATAGCTTCATCCACACTCGTTATCTCCGGCGAACTTTTTGGAATAGCAAATCCGGCATCACCGGCAAACCTCTTTGCTTCAATCTTATCTAGATGAAAGACGCAGTCCTCATCTGGACCGACAAAAGAAAATCCAAGCCTCCTGGCAAAAGCGATGTGTGCCGCATCTTCGGACCAAAAGCCATAACCGGGATGAATTGCCACAGTTCTTAAATCAATACCGTCTGCGGCCATCTTTTTTCTTAATTCCAATAAAGCAATCATCGCCGTGGACAGTTGATCGTCAGATCTTTTTTTCGAAAAACAATTTTGAAAAGTAAAAATCTTATCAGGATTTTCAAAGTTTTCATCGTATCTGTCCAAAACATCTTGCCATGGCATATCTTCACTGTCTTGCATCATTATGACCTGTTTCCCCATCGCTCTGGCCTCTCTGATTATTTCCCAGGCAATACCGCCGCGATTGGCCACCACAATAATTTCCTTCGGTTTTTCATCCTTCTCTTTCGCGGCATCAGTAAGTTCGCAAAAACAAGGATTTTCAAAATTATTCTGAATAAATTCATCCACAGGTCTGTATACATTTGGTGTTTCACCGGCAATACTTTCGTAAGACACTCTCAAAAAGTTAGATTTGGTTCCCAAGTCTATAAGCTTTTATCTCACTTGTCCACTCCCGACCACTTCCCATTTGTAACTCGTCAGCTCCCGCAGTCCCATCGGCCCTCTGGCATGCAATTTTTGCGTACTGATCCCTACTTCCGCGCCCATCCCAAATTCTCCGCCGTCAGTAAATCGCGTTGACGCGTTCACATACACGCACGCCGCATCCACTTCTTCCAGAAATTTTTCGGAATTTTCCCGATTATCGGTAATAATCGCCTCGCTGTGTCCGGAACCAAAAGTGTTGATATGTTCTATCGCTTCATCCACATTCGCCACCGTCTTCACCGCCATTTGCAAACTCAAAAACTCACATCCAAAGCTGTCCTTTTCAGCCTTTTTCAATAACTCGTCTTTGTATCGCCCTTTCAGAGCCTCATACGCTTTCGCATCCGCAAAAATTTCCACGCCTTTTTCTTCCAGCATCACACACAGGTCCGGCAATTCCGGCAATTTTTTCTCGTGCATCAGCAAAGTGTCCATCGCGTTGCAAACACTCGGCCTTTGCGTCTTGGCATTCAAAATAATCTGTTTGCCCATGTCAGTTTTTCCGCTTTCATCAAAGAAAACATGCACTACGCCCGCGCCGGTCTCTATCACCGGAATGCTCGAATTTTTTCGCACGAAATCTATCAGTCCGGCTCCGCCTCTCGGAATCAGCACATTCACCAGTCGGTCCGACTTCATAAATTCACCGATCACTTTTTTGTCGTTTGGCAGTAGCACGGCCGCATCGGAATTTTTCAAAAATTTTTCCATCGATTTTTTGATCAATTTCATCAGCGCCTCATTTGTGGCCTGACAATCGCTTCCACCCTTCAGCACACAGCCATTTTTCGCCTTGAAGCATAGAGCGAAAATATCCGTCACCACATTTGGC
>JBAZZM010000062.1:0-5580 GCA_041658805.1 Candidatus Altimarinota bacterium
GCCCGTTTTTGTAGACTTTTGCTGTTTTAAATGAGCTTTCTATGATCGACGAACAGGCTGTGGAGCATGTGGCCAAGCTGGCCAGAATCGCTTTGAGCAAGGCGGAAGTGAAGAAATTTTCCAAGGATCTGACCGGTATTTTGAATTATATGGAAATTTTGAAAGAGGTGAAGACGGATAATGTGCCGGAAACAAGCCAAGTGACCGGTTTGACGAATGTGATGGAGGAGGACAAAGTGCGCTCCGCGAGGGCGACGCGCGAGGAGATGTTGAATTGTAGCGAACTTCCGAAAGACAGCGATCAGGTGCGGGTTTTACCGATTCTTTAAATTATGAGCGATTTAAACAAACTGACAATCAGCGAGGCGGCCAAAGGCCTGAAGTCAAAGAAATTTTCCAGCGTGGAGTTGACCGAGGCTTGTTTGGGCGCGATAAAAAAAGGAAATAAGGACCTGAACGCGTTTATCACTGTGACCGAAAAGGAGGCTTTGGGAATGGCAAAAGAGGCGGATAAAAAGTTTGCGAGTGGGGAATGGGGAGAGGGTGGGGAAAATGCGCCGGCTCTCGCCGGCCTGCCAGCGGCTATAAAAGATATTATCAATACGAAAGGTGTGAGGACGACATGCGCGTCTCCGATTCTAAAAGATTTTGTGCCGCCATATGACGCGACAGTGATAGAGAGGCTGAAGGCGAATGGCTTGGTGATGGTCGGAAAGACAAATCTGGATGAATTTGCCTGCGGCGGTTCGACGGAGCATTCCTGCTATGGGGCGACCAGAAATCCTTTTGACAAGGAGCGCGTTTCGGGAGGGAGTTCGGGCGGAAGCGCGGCGGCGGTGGCGGCCGATATGTGCGTTTATGCTCTGGGGACTGATACAGGAGGTTCGATCCGTCAGCCAGCCAGTTTTTGTAATGTGTATGGGATGAAAGTGACATACGGGCGGGTGAGCCGGAGCGGAGTGACGGCGATGGCTTCGAGTCTGGATACTGTCGGGACTTTCGGAAAATCGGCCGAGGACATTGCTCATGTTTTGAATGTGATCGTGGGAAAAGATGTGATGGATATGACGACTCCTGATCGTGAGGTTCCGGATTATACGAAATTTATCGGAAAATCGGTGAAGGGGATGAAGATTGGTTTGCCAAAGGAATATTTTGCGGAAGGGGTGGAGGACGAGACCAAGAAAATCGTGATGGATAGGGTAAAGATGTATGAAAAGGCCGGATGCAAAATCAAGGAAGTGAGCTTGCCGTCAACGAAATATGCGGTGGCGGTTTATTACATCATTATGCCGGCGGAGTTGTCCGCGAATCTGGAACGGTTTGACGGCATTCGATATGGGAAAAAGCCGAAAAAGGATCCGAAAAATTTGATTGATCAGTATTTCCAAGCGCGTGGCGAGGGCTTTGGCGATGAGATCAAACGCAGAATCATGATCGGGACTTACGCGCTTTCGGCGGGATATTACGATGCGTATTATAAAAAAGCGCAGAGAGTGAGGACGGTGATTATCCGCGAGTTTGATGAGATTTTTAAGGAAGTGGATGTGCTGATGAGTCCGGTTTCCCCATTTCCGGCGTGGAAAGTAAATGAAATGATTGACGATCCGTTGGCGATGTATTTGGCTGACGCGCTGACGATTCCTCCGAGTATTGCGGGACTTGCGGCTATGTCCTGTCCGGCGGGGATGTTGAAAAATGGTTTGCCGGTGGGATTACAAATCATCGCTCCGCAGTTTGAAGAAGGACGGATTTTACAGTTTGCCTCGGCTATTTGATGAGGCGGTCGGCGAAACTCCAACAGAGATTAAAAATGGCGCGCTGGCTGTTTGAGATTTCGACGCTTTCGATGATCATGCCGATCAGTTCGTCTTTGAAGGAGATGATGGAAACTTTGTCGTCGTAGATGTTGATTTCATTGGTGAAGGGAAATTTATCAAATGGGATGAGCTTGGTTTTGCGGTGGTATTTTTTGTCGTCATGATGAACGATTTCGCCTTCGAGGTCGTGCGGGCAGATCTCGCGCAGAAAGATTTTTTTGGCGGCCCTCTTTTGAACATACTCTTTGTCGTAGGTCGGCCACTTGGCACGGATTTCGTGGGAGTTGGAAAAATTCAAAATCTCGCTTTTGCTGGTGAGGGTGTCGGCGTAAATGGTTTTGATGCCTTCGAGACCTTCGAAATAGCGGATGCGTGGATGGACTGTTTCACCGATCAGGCGTTTGAAAGCCGGCAGACTGCGACGCAGATCGCTGGTGCGTTTTTCGTATTCATCGATGAGGATTTCAGGGGCGACGGCGTTGAAAAAGCGGGTTTGCTTTTGGGTGAAATGACTGATAAGGCCGCGCTTGCGAAGCTTTTCAAGGATGTCGTAGGTGCTGACGCGGTTGATGTTTGCGGTTTGGGCGATGGTGGAAACTGGGGCCGTGCCGTGCTCGATGCAGGCGAGATAAACTTTCGCTTCTTTTTCGTTTAAGCCGATAGAGGTGAGGGTTTTGATCAGAGAGGTGTTCATGATTGTGTTGTAGAAAAGTCCAACAGGAGAGATTTTAACGGGCCTATTTGCAATAGTCAATGATGAGTCGCTCGAGGGCCAACTCAAATTCCTTGGTTTCTCCACCGTAAGCTTTGATTTGGCCCGTTTTGGCCGCGATATCGATGGAAAGAAGACGGCCGTAGATTTTTTTGAGCTGGTCTTCGGAAAAATTTCCCGCCTGTTTGGAAGTTGTTTGGATTACGAATGGATGTTGGCCGAGGCGTTTGGTGATGCTTGAGGGGGATTCGTGTTTTTCAAGCAGGTCCTTTACCTGCATCAGGATGCGAAAATGCCGGACGACCATGAAAAAGATGCGGCCGATTTCTTCGCCGCTTAAAATAAGTGTTTTGAAAATCTTGAGAGATTCTTTGGTGTTTTTGGTGGCGATGGCGTCGGTCAGTTTGAAGATCGAGGAGCCGACGGAAGGGACGCAGACTTCTTCGATGATTTTTTGGTCGATGGCTTTGCCGTTTGTGTAGGAGTGGAGCTTGTCCATTTCGCTTGAAAGGTGCCAGAGGTCGAGGCCGCAATATTCGATCAGGTAATTGGCGGCCATGGGGCTTAACATCTGGTTTTTGGCGCGGGCACGTTCCATGATCCAGTTGGTGGTGTCGCGGGCAGAAAGAGTTTCAAATTCGACCGGTTTGGCGATTTTGGAGAGCTTTTGGAATAGGGAGGTGCGGCGGTCGGGCATCTCGTTTTCGTGAAAAATCAGGATCACAAACTCGGGCGTGTTTTCGAGATTCTCGGCGACGCGTTTCTGGTTGTCGGATGAGCCCTTGGAAAGAAAGTCTTTAATGATGATCATGCGTTTTTCAGCGAGAAATGGCATGGCTTCGAGATTCGTGTTGAAGACTGAAGTGTCCAGATCAGCGCCTTCGATCACTTCGAGGTTGGTTTCGTCGCCATATTTGCGCACGAATTCGCTTTTCCAGTGTTTGAGTTTTTGGCTGCTGGAATAGGTGTCTTCGCCGTAGAACAGAAAAATGTTTTCGTGGATTGTGGGCATGGGGTTGGAGTGGATTTTGATTATAGCGGGCGGAGCACTCGGATTCAATCGAATAGTGTTCGTCATATTTTTTGACGATGGCGATCGGCAATCCTTGGCTTGTGGTAGCGAGAGAGGCGATGATTGTTTCGTCATATTCCAAAATTTGTGCAAGTGTCGTTTGGCGCTTGTGGAAGCTAAAAAAGCGAGTTTTATCGCGCAATATTTTAGTGATTTTTGCCAGTCTAAATTCTTGATTTTTGGCTTGGGAATGCTAGAATTCGAGTACATTTCGGTTTAAGGCGTTTTTTATTTTAGTGCCAAATGATTTTAGTTCGCACAGTTGGGTGTGCGGACCGGTCTTGAAAATATTTATAATTTATTTTTTAATCAAAAAAATATGGAAAATCTGACAGATGAAAAATTGTATGAGTTATGCAAAATGTATGGGGCGAGGGCTCTGGAATGGAGGAGAAAGTTTGTTGGGCTTTTGCCCGAGGTTGAGAGAAGAAAACTGTATTTAAGAAAAGGGTTTTCGGACATTTTTGAATTTGCGGCAAAACTGGCTGGAGTGAGCAAGGAGCAGGTGCAAACTGTGATCAGGGCGGATGAAAAATTTGCGGACAAGCCGGTGTTGCGGGAGGCTTTGGTTAGCGGAGAAATCAGTGCGAATAAACTTGTGAGGCTGGTGACGGTGGCGACGGTGGAGAATCAGGAGTTTTTGGCGGAAAAAGTGAAGCTGCTTTCGAATCGGGCGGTGGAAGTGCTTGTGAGAGATATGAAATTCCTGCACGTGCAGGAAAATGGAAAACAGGATGGCTTGTTTGAGAGGAAAGATGTGGATGGATCTTTGCGCGCGCAAAAATTGGAGAAATTAAAATTGTCGGGTGAAGTTGTTGGAAAACTTGTGAAGTTGCAAAATAAGGGTCTTGATATCAATGTATTGATTTTGGAATTTCTGGAAAAAAGGGAAAAGGAGATTGAGGAGAAGAAAATGGAGATTTCACGGGAAGTTGCGGAGAAAGTTGTTGGTAAAAGGAATGCAAATGTGGCGGTAACAAGATATGTTCCGGCGGAAGTGAGAAAAGTTTTGAGGGAGGAGCATGGGACGAAGTGTGCGGTGCCGAATTGCAAAAAAATGGCGGAGGCGTTGCATCATACGGCGAGATTTGGACTGGTGAAAGAGCACAATCCGTATTTCATGGCGCCTCTATGTCGGGAACATCATGAGATTGCGCATGCGATTGATGGTAAAGTGCTGGAGAGGAAAAAATGAGGGAAACAAAAAAGAACCCCGTTTCAGGGGCTCTCTTTTTAATTATTGTTCTTACAGTCCTGCTATTTCGCCACTTTCAGGCGGCTGATGTTGATGAGTTCGTTCAGACCGGCCGGAGTGTTGAGGAGGATGCGCTCGTCGTAGCGGACAGTGATGGAACCTTCATCTTTGCGCGGGTCGCCGATGGCGCGACGGTGGGCGAAGATATCACGGACATCACCGATCAAACTGCCGCGGATGGTGAGAGTGTTTTTGAATTCAGTGGTGTTGGCTGGAGAGGCATTGATTGCGCCGTCGCCGCTTGCGTCGGTGTCTACGGCCATCAGGATGCCGTCAATCTTCGTAACGCTGTTGGCGATGTTGATGTTGCCGTCGATGACGATGAAGGCTGCGGAAGGGATCGTGGACGGTTTCTTTGGGTTGGAGCTGGCGTCGTTGTAGACGATGTTGGAATTGATATTCAGGTCGCCGCCGCGGATGATGTAGGTTTGGGCTGCGGGGAGTTTCTGGCCGAGTCCGAGGAAGCCGCTGGTTTTATTGATAATAAAGTCGGAAGAGCCGTTACCAATTACGAGATTGCCGTTGACGACGACGAAGACGCCGCTTTGGATGTTGGAGAACTTGTTTTCAACGGAGTTCATGTCGGGGATAATGAGATCGCCGTTCACTCCGCCCCAACGCGCGATCTTTGTGATGTTGTTGTTGATGGCGGTGACGATATTTTCAGTGGTCCATTTCTCGGAAACTTCGGCCGCGAGTTCGCAGACCGAGCTGGAGAAAA
>JBAZZM010000063.1:0-5559 GCA_041658805.1 Candidatus Altimarinota bacterium
AAATCCGGTCGGTCTCGATACGGCGGATAATTATTCCTCCGCTTACGATCTGGCCAAACTCTCCCGCTACATGTATCAAAAACAATTTGTCCAAAACGCCGCTCTCCTGAAAGAAGTAAAAGTCACTTCCGTTGACGGTAAATACACTCACAATCTCTCCTCAACAAACGAACTTCTCGGCAACGAATACTACAACATCAAAGGCCTGAAAACCGGCAAGACAGATCTGGCCGGCCTCTGCATGATCGCCGTCGCGGAAAACGAACAAGGCAACAAAATCATCACTGTGCTCCTAGACAGCCCTTCCCGTTTTACCGAATCAAAAATCCTTATCGATTGGACTTTTAGAGCGTATAATTGGGGAAATCCAGCGGAATAAATTTAGTTCATGTACCCAAACATTCTTGGCTCCATCATCGCCGATATAGCTCTAATCGCCGGCTCATCGACTTTAGCCTTTCTGATCGCCATGGCTCTCACGCCCTGGTTCCGCCGTCAATTGGTCAAATACCGCCTCGGCAAACAAATCCGTGACAACGCTATCTCCGGCGAGAAATCCAAGCTTTTTTCCACCCTGCACGCCAAAAAAAGCGGCACACCGACGATGGGTGGCTTACTGGTTTGGGGCACTATTTTGATAGTAGTTCTGTTCTCCCGTTATCTTTCAGCCCAGGGAGTTTTTGCCCACTCACTCCTAAACAGAAAAGAAACCTGGATCCCAATCTTCACTCTGGTCACTTGCGGTCTGCTCGGCGCCCTCGATGATTATTTAAACATTCGCGGCTTCGGAAAAAACAAAGGCCTAAGCGCCAAATTCAAACTTTTCTGGCTCATCCTTTTCGCCGGCGCCGGCGCTCTCTGGTTTTATTATAAACTCGGATTCAGCTCCGTCGCCCTACCGTTTCCGGGCATGTCTTTTGAAATCGGCATCTGGTATATTCCGCTCTTTATTTTCGTAATTATCGCCACCGCGAATTCGGTCAATTTTACCGACGGTTTGGACGGCTTGGCCAGCGGCCTGCTCATTCTGGCATTTACCTCCTTTGGAATTCTGGCCTTCACAAAAGGCCTGCTTATCCTCGCCGCCTTCTGCGGAGTTACTGTTGGCGCCTTGCTCGCCTTTCTCTGGTCAAACGTGCCTCCGGCCAAATTTTATCTCGGTGACACCGGTTCCCTCGCCCTCGGCGCCACTCTCGGCGTCATCGCCATGCTCACCGATCAGACTCTCATCCTCCCCATCGTCGGCATCATCTTCGTAGTCGAAACTCTTTCCGTCATCATCCAGCTCGTCGCCAAAAAATTCTTCAAACGAAAAGTCTTTCTGATCGCGCCCATCCATCATCACTTCGAACAAAAAGGCATGGCCGAATTCACCATCGTTATGCGGCTTTGGATAATCGGCGGAATTTTTGCCGTCTTTGGCACCATCCTCGGAGTACTCAACATCATTTAAAGACCAGGCGGAAGAATCTTGTCGCCCTCAATCTTCACTCCAAACTCACCTTCAACCTCCACCTTCACCGGTTCGACCTTTGCCGTATTTTCACCTTCACCTTGCGGAGCCGCCACCTCGCCGCCTCCGGAAAGTTTCACCAAAATTGAGGAATAATGAGCCAGTTTCTCGCCCAGCTCCTGCTTCGTTACTGCACCCGGCTCCTTCCAGGCCGATACCAGACTCTTCGCTTCTTCAAGCTCGCTTATATATGAATTTAGGGATTCTTCAGATAAATTTTCAGAATTCAAACCGGCATCTTCCAGCATCGCCAAATCGTCCAGCAACTGGCCAAGTCTCTGCAACTTTGCGTCATCTTCATCTTCCGCATCCAAAAGCGACAAATCGTTGATCACTTTTTTCGCTTCAAAAGATGGTGAAGAAGGCGATACAGTCGCCAAATCTTTGTTATGTACAGATAGCTTATCGTTCACATAAGCCTCCAACTCGGCGGCGTATTCCGGATCACTGCCACGCACATTTTCTATCACCTGATAGAAATTTTTCACATTGCTGTCAAAATCCGTAATCGCATTGCTGATTTCCGCCTGTTCACCCTTGGTCAAAAACTGATCATGCAATTTCACCTCCGCGGCCACAAATTTTTTCTCCGCCAAATCCAGTTCCTTCTTCTTTTTTTCCACATCATCAAAAGTCAAAAACAACGAAGCATTTTCGATCAATGAATTATTAAAGGAAACATCTTCCTTTTTCTTTACCCCAAGCCCATCCAGCTTTGCCGCCAACAATCTGTCCTCGACTTCAGCCACATAACCTTTGTCGCTTTCCAGATTGTCCTGCACCCACGCCAGATCATGTTCCGACTTGGAGATCGTCTGAATCGCCACATAATTATCCACAACCACAGCCTTTTCCCCGCTAGCCACCTCGCTCACATTTCCATCGCTCTGCACATTCACCTCACGGCTAAAAACCTGCACCTGCACCGTCTGCTCATCCACCCGCACATTAAAAGCGGCTCTATTTGTCTTCGTATAAACATCTTTGGCTTGCACCACAAACACGGATTGATCGGACACCAGATTCACCACCCTCGACCACAAATTTCCTTCCGCCAGCGAAACCCTCACGTAAGTTTTGGCAGAATTATTTTCATCCTGATCAAGCTGACTCATCAGCAACCGACCGTTCTCAGAAAGACGGCTCACGCTGTCGTCCAGATATTTGATCACCGCCAGCGAACCATCGCCGGTCTCCACGCTATCGCTCTCATACAGCCTCATTCCTCTCTCCGCGATCATCTCCTGACCGTTACGCTCAACCCTGACCTGCCCCTGAAAATCATCCAGAGTGGTAAAAGTATCGGCAAAAACAATTTCCATATTCACATTCAAAAAAGAAAGAAAGCCAAACATCATAAACATCAGCAAAAAAGCGCTGACCAGTTTTTTATTGAACAGAAAAAATTGCGACCAGAAAAAACTGCGCTGCGGCATCTTTTCCATCGCCAAAAACACGTTTTCCTTAAGTCTCGTCCTGCGATACTGATCAAGCCGGACCTCGCCCGCCATCCGCTGCATATATTGCATTGGTCCGAAAATATCAGCTTTGATCGCATCCTTCTTTTGACTAGTCAAAACAGGTTTTTGGAGTCCCTTCAAAGCTTTCTCCAGCTCTGCAAATTGATTTTTATTGTGTTCACTCATACGAGTCTGTAAACGAGACTTTTGCTCTCGTGTTACATTAAAAGTTGAATTTCACCCCCATGTTTTGCAGTTCCTGCCTTAGCGCCCTTAGCGCCCGAAACTGTAAAATCCGAAGTCCTCCCTCGCTTTTGCGCAAAATCTGGGCAATTTCCGGATTGGACAGGTCATTGATAAATTTATGAATCAAAATCTCCTGATACGGCTTCTTTAGCTTGGTCAAAGCCATTTTCAACACCTCCTGATGCATCGCGCTTTCGGTCATTTTGATCGGGTTGTGTTCACGCTTCATGTCCGGCACATTCAAATCCAGATCATCAAATTCACGATCCTTTACGCTGCGATAGTGATCGATCACCAGATTGTGAGCAATTCTGAAAATCCAAGCCGAAAAAGAATGCTGACCGCTTTGATACTTGCGAATATGCTCCCACACCTTCAAAAAAATCGTCCCCACCAGATCTTCCGCCTCACCGCTTTTTACGCGATAAAACACATAGCGGTAAATCGGGTCCACAAAGATATCATAGATCTTTGCAAAGGCCTCCTGATCGCCATCCTGCGCCTTTAAAACCAGATCCTCTATCTCCTTCTGCCTGCTTTTTAAATCCTTGCCCGCCATATTTTTTTTATAGCAAAAATGAGTATACTTCCATACCTCCATAAGTCAAAACGTCTCCGGCGCAAAAACATTACTGCCTCAAGCCAAAAATTGCTTGCATCTCTCGACTTCCGTGGTACTGCCTATCATGATCGGTGTGAGCTTGTCCAAATGGTCAGCCACCTTGTCCAAAATCCGCATCTTGCCATCGCTCGCCGCCCCTCCCGCCTGCTCCATAATCAAAGCCATCGGCGCACATTCATAAAGCAAACGCAGTTTCCCTTCCGGCGCTTCACTATAACCGGGATAAGAAAAAATTCCTTTTCCTTTGATCAAAATCTGATTGACGTCCGGCACCATCCCGCCGCTATAGCGCAAAGTATAGCCGTTTTCGCACCAGTAATTCATCAGCTTTAAATAATCCTTCCTCTCGCCGCAAGCTCTCAAATTTCCCGGAGCGAACATTTTTCCATCTCCGACTTTCAAATTTTCCCGACTCAAAACAAATTTTCCGTCGCTATTTCGCGTAAATTCCACCACGCCTTTTTTTACTGTCAGAATGATCGTCGTCCTCGGACCATAAACCGCAATCATACTAGCAACTTGATCCTCTCCTTTCGTTCCAATAAAACTTCCCGTCTGATAAATTCCAAAAATACTACCAACAGCAAGATTCACATCCACCAAAGATGATCCATCCAAAGGGTCATAAGCTACAGCAAATTCACCATCACCAATTTTCATTTCATCGTTAAGTTCTTCCGAAGCGATCAAACCAACCATAGCATTTTTTTTCAATTCTTCCTGAATTATTCGGTCTGATAAAACATCAAGAGCCAACTGTTCTTCCCCATAGATATTGGAAGTTCCAGCTTTCCCCGTATCCGCCGTCTTCACTACCACAGCAATTTTCTTTACGGCATCCTTCAAACTTCCCAAAACACTAAACAAATCTTCAGAAATTCCAGCTTCTTTCAAATATTCACAAAAGGTTTTCATATAAATTGGTTATACAAACCATTTTATCAGATCCACCACGCGCGCGATGTATCCCCATTCGTTGTCATACCAAGAAATCACTTTCACATAATCACCGTTCAATACTTTTGTCAGTTTTAAATCCACTATACTGGAACGCGGATCACCGCGAAAATCCACCGACACAACTTCCTCATCCGTCGTTCCCAAAATATTTTTCATCGCCCCCGCCTCATATTTTTTGAAAGCCGAATTCACTTCCTCTTCAGTCACTTTTTTTCCCAACTTTACCGCCAGATCAACAACCGACACAGTCGGAATCGGCACACGAAAAGCCATTCCATCGACTTTGCCTTTCAGAGATGGAATCACCCGTCCGATCGACTTCATCGCCCCCGTCGTCGTCGGAATTATCGACTCCGTAGTCGAGCGCGATCGTCTGTAATCTTCCGGATTGGAATTATCCAACAAATTTTGCGTGTAAGTAAAAGCGTGCACAGTCGTCACCAGCGCGTTCTCGATTCCAAACTCATCTTCCAAAACTTTCATCACCGGCGCCAGACAATTTGTCGTGCATGAAGCATTCGAAATCACTTTATATTTCGTCGGATCATAATCTTTTTCATTCACACCCATCACTATGTTCGGTATCGATTCTTCTTTACATGGAGCCGTGATTAGCACTTTCTTCGCTCCGGCTTTCAGATGTCTTTCGGCGTCTTCCATCGAAGTAAAATTTCCCGTGGATTCAATCACGATATCCACATTATGTTTTTTCCAATCCACATCTTCCGGATTTTTTATCTGGTAAACAGCGATCTCTT
>JBAZZM010000064.1:0-5507 GCA_041658805.1 Candidatus Altimarinota bacterium
AAAAAAGCCAACTCACGCGCCAAATTTCTCCTCGGTGACATGGCCAAAATCCCTTCCAAAAGCGAATCTTTCGACATCATCGCCTGTGTCGCCGCCTTCCACCACCTACCTTCCAAAAAACTTCGCCTAAAGGCTCTCTCCGAAATGCACCGCATTCTCAAAAAAAACGGCACACTTTTTCTCACGGTTTGGAATCTCTTCCAACCAAAATACAAAAAATACATTTGGCATTCCCGCCTCCGCTCTCTATTATCACTTGGGATCATGAAGCCGCGCGACACCCTGATTCCTTGGAGCGATTCCGGCGTTCTGCGTTACTACCACGCCTTCACTCCACGCGAGCTGGAAAGATTACTAAAAAAATCCGGCTTCACAGTGATCCACGAAGAAATCGATCGAAATCTCGTCTATATATGTCAAAAAATATCCAAATCCTGAATGTCCGTTTCGACGCTTTGACTCTCGAACAGGCTCTCAAGCAAGCCATGAACTTTGCCAAGTCTCACAAGCAACACTACATCTGCACCCCCAATCCAGAAATTCTCCTCGAAGCCCGCAGAAATGCCAGATTTTTACAGGTTTTAAACAACTCCTCTCTAAATATCGCTGATGGCATCGGCACGGTTTGGGCCGCGAACTACCTCACCAAAACTTCTCACTACATCAGCAAGGTTCGTAAATTTCTAAGCTGGAAATGGCATTTGCTAAAAATCCTCACCTCTCCCCATTCTCTCAAAAAACCGCTCCCGGAACGCGTTACCGGCACCGACCTGATGGAAGCGATTTGCAAGGAATGCTCGAAATTCCTCACGATCAACAAGCCCAAAATCTTCCTCCTCGGCGCTGACGAAGGAATCGCCGTCGAAGCCAAACTCAAACTGCAAACAAAGTATCCCCGCCTAAAAATTGTCGGCACTTACTCCGGCTCCCCTAAAGACAAAGAAGCTGTCAAAATCATCAACTCCAAATTCCCAAACATCCTTTTCGTCGCTTTCGGCGCCCCCGCGCAGGAACTCTGGATCGCCAACAACCTCAAAAAAATGCCATCCGTCCATCTCGCCATCGGTGTCGGTGGCGCCTTCAACTTTTTCGCCGGCACCAGAAAACGCGCCCCTGATTTTATGCGCAAACTAGGCTTGGAATGGCTGTTTCGTCTGATTCAGGAACCAACAAGATTCCAGCGCATCTACAACGCCGTCGTCAAATTTCCGATAAGGATTCTGAAGGAAAACCTCAAATAACTATTTCCTCTTTTTTGCCGCTTTCGCCTTTGCCGCCACTCTATCCACCGTCATCTCAATATACGGCCTGACCTTCTCAAAAATGAAATCCACAGCCTTGAGTGGCTCCACAATCGTGGAATGAACACGACTCACGATTTCCTCTATATCTTCAGTCACTCTCGACGCATCTCTCGCGATCAATATCGCGTAAAAAAGAAAAATACACAGAAAAATCACCAGAATTATGAACCCGATCGCCAGCGCCATATTTAGCACATCCCCTGAAGTTGCAAACATAGAAATGAGTTAATTTCTACTTAAATGATACCCTAAAAACAGCTTCAGAGCAATTTTTTTATCACCTCATTCACCATCTGCGGATTGGCCTGACCCTTCATTTCCTTCATCACCATGCCAATCAAAAAGCCGATCGCCTTCTCCTTTCCGGCCTTCACGTCAGCCACCGGTCCCGGATTGGCCTCAATCACTTTTTTGCAGGCTTTCTCAATCGCGCCCATGTCGCTAACCTGCTTCAAACCCTTTTTCTCGACGATTGCTTTTGGACTCTTCCCAGTTTTGTACATCTCTTCAAACACCTCACCCTTCGCCGTATTATTGGAAATATCGCCGCTATTTACGAGCTCAATAAGTTCCGCCATCATCTTAGCCGTCACTTTTTGTCGATCAACCGAAATCAGTTCCTCATTCAGATGCTTCATCAAAATCGTATTGATAAAAGAAGCCGCTTTTTTCGCGTCCTTGCACAAACTCACAACCTCTTCAAAATATTGTGCCAATTTCAAATCACCGCTCAAAATTCTGGCATCATCATGAGGTAAACCAAGCTCACTCATGTATCGTTTTCTCTTCAAATTTGGCAACTCCGGAAGCTCTTTTTTAAATTTTTCCACCATCTTGCGATCTATGTGTAGTGGTGGAACATCAGGTTCCGGAAAATACCGATAATCATCGCTCTCTTCTTTTTCTCTCAAGAAATATGTCTGCTGTTTTTCATCACTCCAACCCACCGTCGTCGGTCCCTCCGGCTTTTTTCCTTCATTCCAGAGATCAATTTGCCTTTGAATTTCGTAGGCCGTCGCCGCTTCCAAGGATTTGAACGAGTTCAAATTTTTGATTTCAGCCCGCGGATAAAGCTTGTCCTCACCTTTTGGACGGATAGAAACACTGGCATCAAAACGCATCATCCCCTTTTCCATATCTGCCTCACTCGCCCCCACATAGCGCAAAATCTTCTGCACCTCGCGCGCAAAAGTTCCGGCATCTTCACTACTGCGCAGATCCGGCTCGGTCACGATTTCCATCAGTGGCGTCCCGGCACGATTAAAATCAAGCAAGGAACCATTGCGTACATGCGTCAGTTTTCCGGCATCGTCCTCCAGATGAAGACGTGTGATTCTCACTTTTAAAGTCCTCTCAGGCAACTCCACTTCCACGAAACCTTTCACAGAAAGAGGTTCGTCAAATTGCGAAATCTGAAATCCCTTGGGATTGTCCGGATAAAAATAATTTTTGCGGTCAAATTTGCAATACTCCGGAATGCTACAATTGAGTGCTAGAGCGGCCACAACACCCTTTTCGATCGCAGTTTTATTGATCACCGGCAACTGTCCAGGAAACCCCATGCACACCGGACAAGTGTTGATATTCGGAGACGCGCCAAAAGAATCATTACTGCATCTGCAAAACATCTTTGTATCAGTCGCGATCTGCGCGTGAATCTCCAAACCGATTATTGCTTCAAATTCCATAGGCCTATATTACAAATCAAAACCACCTAAAACAAGCTATTCATTATAAATTAGCTCCTAGATCATTCAACGCCCTCTTGTATTCAGCCAAAGCATATTTTGCCTCATCCAAACGCGGCGACATCAGTTCATGCGCCAACCTATTTCGAAATTTATGAGCCTTCCAAATACCGTTTTCATCCGAGAAATGATGTCCTGCACGCTTCAACTTCTCTCCGAGACTTCCATTCACCCCCTTTCTGCTTAAGGCATAATCCAAAATTTTATCGGCATCCATCACCGCTTGCGCCGGATAAGCATGAAAACTATCAATCACTCTCACCCAATGCGAGCGGATATAATTTTCCTCTTCTGGATAAAACCGCTTCCACTTGCGCTCTCGCCAAAACACCATCGCCGCGATCACAAAAGCAAAAACCAGAAACGCCACTATAAAAATTACCCAAACCGACATATCTAATGCTTGTATGGATTTTTGACTTTATCGTTCTGAACATGATACGCGATCATCTCCGAAAGCATATTCTTCAGTGCGGAATGATCCCTGATACTTTTATCTGCAACATATTGCTCCTGATATTTCATAATCAAGCGCTCGATTTTTTTCGGGGAAGCCGCGTCCCTCAGAACAACCTGCGTCGCCGCACCCATCTTATCAATTGTAATATCCCCATAATTAAAAACCGTCTGTGTAAATCCCTTGATCGTGTAGGCGATTCCCTCGATCATATAATACTCAATTCTGGTTGAAGTGCGCTCAAACAAGCCGTTTCTTTCCACATCAATCACACCAATATTTGTAATCAGCCATGCATCAAAATACCAATCAATAAAATGATAAAGCACTCCTCCAACCCCAATCGTCCACCACACCAAAAAGACAACCAGAGCCTGTGGAAAAAACAGAAACAAAATCGTCGGCGCCAAAATTCCCAAATTAAAAACTTTGAAAGACTTCAGTTTAAAAACCAAGACATGCCGATGAGCGATATAAAGGATTTTTTCACCCTCGTCGAGATGTCCCGAAAAGATTTTATCACGCAATTTCATCGCAAATTTTTCTTTCGTCAATTATACAGCATTGTTTTCAAAAGACAAAAACTATAGAATCAACTTCGCAACAAAATTTATGAACAAAAAAACCAATAAAGTCTTACTCTGGATCTTGGATGTCGGTCTGAATGTAGCCATCATCGTCGGCTTGGTGCTGGTAATCCAGACTTGGATAATCGCTCCCTTCGATGTCTCCGGAGCCTCCATGTGCGACACCCTGAACAACATCAATGGCCAGTGCGAAAACGGCTACGGAGAAAAAATTCTGCTCAATGAAGCCGGCTATTCTGTCAGCACCCCACAGCGCGGCGACATCGTGGTTTTCAAGCCGGAAGGACAGGATGACAAGTACTTCATCAAACGTGTCATCGGCCTGCCGGGAGAGACAGTTGAGCTCAAGGAAGGCAAAGTTTTCGTCACAGACTCAAGCGAAAAAACTTTTGAATTACAGGAAGATTATCTAAATAGCGTCAACAAAGATAATACCCAGCCGTTTTTCAGCGACCTGAAAGTTTTTGAAGTACCGGAGGACCGATATTTTTTAATGGGTGACAATCGCAAATTCAGCACCGATTCCCGTAGCTGTTTTGAGGGCCAAATCAGCTCCGACTGTCGCAAAAGTCCAAACTTGATTTTCGTCCCCCGCAGCCATATTCGCGGCAAAGCATGGCTTGTTTTTTGGCCTCTCCAAAACATGCGTTTCATCAGTCTTCCTGATTACAATCAAACATCCGATTCTTTGGAAGAGAAATAGGATTCCAACAGCAAAAAAATCACTATCAACAGAAGTCCCGACCACCAGGTCAGGACTCGAAGCATTTGAAATACCAGACAAAATATCGCAATCAATCCCAGAAAAACCCCCTGCCGCAGTGCGATATTGATATGCTTATAAAATATTTCATTTTTAAACAGCCAAACTCGGAAATAAAAACCGACAACCGTGAAAGTGCAGCTTAAAGCGATAAAAAAGGTCAAAAAGAAAAAGCTCAATGCCAATCCCATGGTCTCAAAAGGACTTAGCTTATTTAGCACAAGGAGCCAGCCAATCCATGCCAAAGCACCGGCCCCCCCAATAATTGAAATATATTTATGATGCGTCATTTAGCTTTTTTAATATTAAAGGGATTTTTTTAAAATCCTCAAACAAAGTTTCTCTCAAACGCGGATCATACAGCGCCGCCGCCGGATGATAAAGAGGCAAATAAACCTGTCTCTCCTGCCAAATTCCATTGGCCCGTTTCGGCTGACCGTGTACCGCGGAAATTTTTAAGCCCGGCAAAAATCTACCCATCGAATGCCGCCCCAGCGTCACCACCAATTTTGGCCTGATCAGCTTCAACTGCTCTACTAAAAAAGGCCAACACTCCTCGATTTCTTCCGGAAGCGGATCTCGATTGTCCGGTGGCCGCCATTTCACCACATTTGTGATGTAAACATTTTCTCTTTTCATACCAATACT
>JBAZZM010000065.1:0-5365 GCA_041658805.1 Candidatus Altimarinota bacterium
TTGTGATTTTTATCCCTTACTGCGGCCGCAGGCTGCAGCTTTTCCCCCCATATGTTACATTACCTCATATCATCTTCCACATGCCCTTCACCGTCCTCAACACCCCCTTCGTCTGCGCCAATTGCGGCGAACTTAACCCGGAAGCGACCTCCTCCTGCCGTAACCACTGCCGCAAATGCCTCTACAGCATCCACTTGGACGAATCTTCCCCGGGCGACCGCCAAAGCGACTGCCAAGATCTCATGCCTCCTGTCCGCGTCGACCATGACGGCAAAAAAGGCTGGATGATCTATCACAAATGCCAAAGATGCGGCAAAATCATCCCAAACAAGTCCGCTGAAGATGACAATTTTGATCTCATTATCGAATTAAGCTCCAAAGAGACACCGCCAAAAGTGGCATAGGCAAAACAAAAAAACTCTCGCCCCTTAGCCTGTTTCGACACTTTTCCGATTTTCGGCAACCGCCAATTTTCCTCTTGCCCTAGCCAAAAACACGAGTTTCATTAGGCAATATTTTGCCGTTTTCCGCCACTCAGAAAGCTTGATTTTTGGCTAACAAAAGCTAAAATTTAAACATCCAATAAATCTATTATTAACACAACAACTATGATAAACATTGTTTCCCCAACACCGACTCCGCGCGTCCTATCCGACGAAAAACTGCTCGAACTCTGCTCCAATTATGGCAAACTAGCTCTCCATTACCGCCGCAAATTTATCGGCCTATTGCCGGAGGTCAACCGTCGCAAACTTTTTCAGAAAAAAGGCTTCAACTCAGTCTTTGAATTCGCTTTTAAACTTGCCGGCCTAAGTCAGGAACAGGTCAAAAGAGCCATCAGTCTGGATCAGAAGTTTTCAGACAAACCAATTTTACGGGAAGTTCTCGTCACCGGAAAAGTCAGCGTAAACAAACTGGCGCGCATCGCCTCTATCGCCACCGCTGAAAATCAGGAATTTTTGGCCACGCAAATTGAACTGCTTCCAAATCGTGCAATCGAAACTTTCGTCAAAGACATCCGCCATGAAAACGATCCTGATTTTGTGCACGTGCACAAGACGCATGATCCCGCCCTGGCGGGAGAATGCGCTAGTACCCTTGACCTCTCTCCAGAAGTCATCGCCAAACTTTTCGAACTTCAAAACAAAGGACTCGACATCAACAAACTGATTTTGGAATTTCTCAAAGAAAGAGAGGAAAAAATAGAAAATAAAAAAGCTGAAATTTCAGCACAAGCGACAGCCAAAAAACCGTCCCGCCACATCCCAGCCAAAATTAAAAAGATCATTCATGCCGAACATGGCACTAAATGCGCCATCGCCAACTGCCAAAAATCGGCGCAAACGATTCATCACACAGCTCGATTCGCTCTATACCAAGCCCACAATTCACACTACCTCGCCCCGCTCTGCCACGAACATCACCTAATCGCTCACACAATCGACCTCAACTTACATAAAGTCCGCTCGCAGAGTAAAATATGAGCACATGAACCCGCAGGAAAGAAAAAAATTGGAAGCTAAAGTTTTATCTATTCTCCAAACACACCTCTCGATTTCAGATGTCATCGTTGTCGGCGTTTCCGGCGGTCCCGACTCGGTTTTTTTGCTGGAAATTCTAAACAAATTTTATCAAAAATCCCCTCAAGAAATTATCATCGCCCATCTCAATCACCAGCTTCGAAAAGACGCCAAAAAAGATCAGGATTTTTGTCAGAATCTGGCCGGAAAACATCGGAATAAATTCATCGCTAAAACTCTAAACATCAAATCTCTAAGCCGAAAGTGGCGTCTCGGCCTCGAGGAAACCGGTCGCATCGAACGTTACAAATTTTTCCGTGAAATCCTCAAAAAACATCGCGCCAAATTTATCCTCACCGCTCATCAGGCCGAAGACAATTTGGAAACTATCATTATGAATTTTGCCCGCGGTGCGGGACCGAGCGGACTGGCCGGAATGACAATCACGGAAAGTGATTTATTTCGCCCTCTTCTCGCCATTTCAAAAAAACAAATTCTCGATTATCTCAAAACAAATCGTCTCAAGTTTCACCTCGATAAGACCAATGCCAATCTGGAGTTCACACGCAATTTTATCCGTTCAAAAATCATTCCTCCACTTCAAAAAATCAATCCGAACATCGCCAAAACAACCGCCGAAAACAGCCAAAACCTGCGCCAAATCCAGGATTTCATGGAGTCTGAAAGCCGCATTTGGATCAAGAAAAACAGCATTTCCAAAGACCATACCAAATTTCCGCTCAAAAAATTTCTCGCGCTTCATCCCGCCCTTCAAAATCAGATCTTGCTCGAACTGCACCGCGAACTCATCGGCAACACCAAAAATTTACAAAAAATCAACATCGCCGAAATCCGCCAAATGCTCGCCTCCGGCCGCGGCAACAAAAAACATCAATTCGGTCACCTTGTCGTTTCCGTAAAAAGCGCTATTATACAGTTACAATTTAGCTAAAATATAAAATTCTCATGCCACTGCTTCCGGCACCAAATCACACCAAAAACACTTTTTTGTATTTTGTTATTTTCGCCCTTTTCGCGGCGGCGCTTTATATGATGTTTACCAGCGGCAGCGTTCCGCCAAACGAAATCACTCTTAACCGTTTGATTGAGGAGGTCGAATCAGGCACCATCAAGCAGGTAACTCTCGATGGCAATACGATCAATATCGAACTCGTGGATGGTTCCAAGCAGTTCGCTTACAAAGAAAGTACCAGCGGTATTTATGACATTTTGGAACAGGCCGGAGTCAAAAAAGAAGTTATTTCAGCGCTTCCTGTGATCGTGGAAAATTCCCGTTCAAGCAACTTTTGGTCTGATATTTTACTTGGAATTATTCCGGTCATTTTGATCATCGCTTTTTTCGCTTTCATGATGCGTTCGGCACAGTCCAGCAACAATCAGGCCATGTCCTTCGGCAAGAGCAAAGCCAAGATATACGACAAGACCAAACAGAAAACCACTTTTGAAGACGTAGCCGGATGCCATGAAGCCAAAGAAGAACTCAACGAAATCGTCGACTTTTTAAAGAATCCGGAAAAATACCGCAAAATGGGCGCCAAGATTCCCAAGGGCGTCGTTTTGGTTGGTGCTCCGGGAACAGGTAAAACTCTGCTTGCCAGAGCCGTTGCCGGTGAGGCCGATGTGCCGTTTTTCAGTATTTCCGGTTCGGAATTTGTGGAAATGTTCGTCGGTGTCGGTGCTTCCCGTGTCCGTGACCTTTTCAATAAAGCCAAAAGAAATGCTCCTTCAATTATCTTCATTGATGAAATTGACGCCGTCGGCCGCCATCGCGGCGCCGGCATGGGCGGAGGTCACGACGAACGCGAACAAACTTTGAACCAGATTCTCACGGAAATGGACGGATTTGAAACAGGCACAAACGTCATCGTCATGGCCGGCACAAACAGACCGGATATTCTCGACCCTGCCCTGCTCCGTCCCGGACGATTTGACCGCAAAGTGATCGTGGACGTGCCCGATGTCAAAGCCCGCGAAGAAATCCTCAAAGTTCACGCCCGCAATAAACCGCTTTCCAAAGGCGTAGATTTGGCGAAAGTCGCCAAACGCACCGTCGGATTTACCGGCGCCGATTTGGAAAATCTTCTAAACGAAGCGGCCATTTTGACCGCCAAATTAAACAAGAAAACCGTCGGCAATAATGAAATAGACAAGTCTATTGAAAAAGTTTTACTCGGACCGGAACGCAAAACAAAAGTCATGAGCGAAAAAGAAAAACGCCTCACAGCCTATCACGAAGTCGGTCATGCCGTTGTCGGCCACCTCCTTCCAAATTGCGATCCGATTCACAAAATCTCCATCATCGCACGAGGTCTGGCTGGCGGAGTGACTTGGTCCATGCCTGACGAAGAAAAAAACTACATTACAAAAAGTCATTTCGAAGACGACCTCGCCATGATGCTCGGCGGCTACGCATCTGAAGAAGTTTTCTTTGGCGAGACTTCCACCGGCCCATCCTCTGATCTCCAACGCGCCGCAAAAGTTTCCCGCGCCATGATTACCAAATACGGAATGGGCGATATGGGACCGATAATTTTTGGTGATCAAAATGAAGAAGTTTTTCTAGGTCGCGACTTCGGCCACATTCGAAATTATTCCGAAGAGAGCGCCGCAAAGATCGACGAGATGGTTCGCAAAGTGATTGAAAAGGCTTACAAAAGAGCGAAAGAAGTGATCATCAAAAACAAAAAATTGATCGATCGCATCGCCGAAGACCTCATCAAAAAAGAAAATATGTCCGGCGACGAGCTCAGAAAATATTTCGTCTAATCCATTCCTATGAAACCATCCAGCATCAAAATCCATCCCATCTCCTCCGACGCGGCAGCCAAGCCGATGTCAAAAGAAGTAGGCCAGCTCTCTCTCGACATTTATCAAAAAGGTAAAGAACTTATAATCCTCGCCCCAATCGCCGGCGTAAACAGGGACGATATCGAGCTTTCCGTCACCGACGATGTTTTGGTAATCAAAGGAAACCGCGCGCCTCGCGAAGAAATTTCCGAAGAAAATTATTTCACAAAAGAATGTTTCTGGGGCGGCTTTTCCCGCGCCATCGTCCTCCCGCTCGGCGCCGACCCAAAAAAAATCGACGCCTCCTTCGAAAATCACGTCCTCGAAATTCACATCCCCATCCTCGAAGAACAGGAAAAAACCAAGATCATCAAAATCAAAGCCTGATGAAAATCCGCAAAGCCATCATCCCCGCCGCCGGTCTGGGAACCCGTTTTTTGCCGATAACGGCAGCGATTCCGAAGGAAATGCTGCCGATAATTGACACTCCCTGTCTCCAATTTATCGTCGAGGAAGCCATCCAAAGCGGCATCACCGAAATCATCCTCATCACCCACGACAACAAACAATCCATCGAACATTATTTCAAGAATTATCCCAACAAAAAAATTAAATTTCACTTCGTCCGCCAGCCTCACCCGCACGGCGACGGCCACGCCATCCTCTGCGCCGCGCATCTGGTAAAAGACGAACCTTTTGCCGTGCTTTTCGGCGACGATATCTATGATCACAGCGGCGCGCCAGCGCTGCTGCAATTAATCAAACAATTCAATAGACTCAAAACTCCAATTGTCGGATTAACAAAAGTCTCTCTAAAGGAGACTCACAAATACGGCATCATCCGTGCCACAAAAAAAGGCTCTATATATAAAGTCACCGGCATGGTCGAAAAACCGCATCCTTCAGTAGCCCCTTCCCGCCTCGCCATCGTCGGCAAATACATCGTCACTCCCGAACTCCTCAAAACTCTATCAACTCTCAAACCAAATAAAAATCACGAACTCCGCCTCATCCACGCCATGCAAAACTATCTTCGC
>JBAZZM010000066.1:0-5285 GCA_041658805.1 Candidatus Altimarinota bacterium
AGTCGAAACCGCCGGTCCCGGCTTCATCAATTTTTTCATTCATCAGCAATATCTCGACTCCGAACTTCAAAAAATTCTCAAAGAAAAAGACAAATACGGCATCTCCAAAATCGGCAAAAACAAGACCGTGATTGTCGAATACAGCTCACCAAACATCGCCAAGCCGCTCGGCGTTCATCACCTGCTTTCCACCGTTATCGGTCAGAGCATCTACAACATCTTTCATCAGCTTGGTTTTACAGCCAAATCCATAAACCACGTCGGCGATTGGGGCACACAGTTTGGCAAACTGATTTGCGCCTATAAGAAGTGGGGGAGCAGGGAATCTATCGAAAAGGATCCGGTCAACGAGATGCTAAAACTTTATGTCCGCTTTCACGACGAAGCTGAAAAAGACCCAAAACTCGAAGACGCGGCCCGCCACGAATTCAAAATTTTTGAAGAAGGCGACAAGGGAAATAAGAAACTTTGGGAATGGTTTGTGGCCGAAAGCCTCAAGGACATCAACCAAACTTACGACAGGCTCGGTGGCATCCATTTTGACCACACCATGGGCGAGAGCTTTTACGAAGACAAGATGTCCGACCTCGTCGAAGACGGCAAAAAACGCGGAATCTTTGAAAAGGGCGACGACGGTGCCTATATAGTAAAGTACGACGATCCAAACATGGCGCCCCTCGTCATTCAAAAGAAAGACGGCTCCACGCTATACTCCACCCGCGACTTTGCCACGCTCCGCTATCGCATAAACGAGTGGCATCCGGCAAAGATTCTCTATGTCGTCGACATCGCACAGACTCTCTATTTCAAACAACTCTTTGACGCCGCAAAACGTTTCCCTTGGTATCACGGAGAAGGGGAGCACGTCTGGTTCGGTCGCATGCGCAGTGCGGATGGCCAGATGAGCACCAGAAAAGGCACGATCGTTTTGCTGAATGACCTGCTGGAAGAAGCCGTCACAAGGTCTCTAAAAATTATCGAAGAAAAAAATCCCGACTTAAAAAATAAAGAAGAAGTCGCCAAAACCATCGGCATCGGCGCGGTAAAATACAGCATCCTTTCCCAAAACCGCACCACCGAAATTGTCTTTGACTGGGACAAGATGCTGGCCTTCGACGGCAACAGCTCGCCATATCTGCAATACACTTACGCGCGGGCCAAAAGTATTCTAAGAAAATCCGAAACTCCTTCCACAACCTCATCCGCTTTCCCCGATCCGGACGACACCCTCGCCCGCATCCGCGCGGTCATCCGTCTCTTCCCCAAATTCGCCGAACAAATCGCCTTTGCCGCAAAAGAATACAAACCAAACATCATCTCCAACTATCTCTACGAACTGGCCCAAGCCTTCAACGCTTTTTACAACTCCGTGCCCGTCCTCTCCTGCACAAATGCGGAAGAAAGAGACTTCCGCTTAAACCTCGTCCGCGCCACCAGCCAAGTCCTCAAAAATGGGCTGGGGCTACTGGGAATTGATGTGGTCGAAGAAATGTAAAACTTCCATCTCTCTCCATTTCCCTCTCCGCGTGTTGGTAAGCCGCTTCTTTCCATGCACGTGCAGGAACTTTTGGTCTTCTTTGGAAGGGCGAGCACGGAGGTCGGCGGTATTGGTTATCGCGCTGTGTCCATTTTGCTGTACATTCGGACAGGGAGGCGAGAGATGGGTACTACAATGAACGATAAGCATAAAGCCCTCATAGGTAATTTTTGCACGTCGCAAAAGCTTGACACACACACAATTGTGTAACGTAACGCCAGCCCGCAAGGGCCAACGCTGTTCTTTAAAAATCGGACAACCGGAAAGTATCGTGAAAGTCTTCTCCATTCTTCAATTTTAATGGTGACCGCCTTGTGCTTATTGGAAATAAGTCCAGCGCGGTCATCGTTATCTTTGACGGAAGCTGCGTATGCCGCTTATTGGGGAAGGCGGAAACAATGCTAACCGGAAAAGGTAGCGAAGATCCCGCCGTGTTGAACGGCGGAAACTTTTTTGAGAGGTGAAGTATGAGACTGCACGGTCCCCCGCTCGTCGCGAAGACGAGCAACAAGAAGGCGTCTCTCGCCTTGAAGCCGGCAAGCCTCAACACGACCAAGGTGGAGGCCCTCGTCTAGCGGACAGCCGTTCCGAAGACCGGGCCGAGGTCACAGCCCCCCGCCGACGGCGGGGGCACAACTTCTAATTTCTAAATCAGTCGCTCCCTTGTCCATTTCGTCCCAACCCCCATAAAGGAGGGAAGGGGCACGGTCCAGCGTTTAAAGAGGGCATGCATTCGTGTGTGTCCTCTTTTTCCTATTCAAACATTTCCATATACCCTCCCCCCATTGCCTCTCCCCTGATTTTCCCCTATATTTCTCGCGCACCACGGAGAGGTGGCTGAGCGGTCGAAAGCGATGGTCTTGAAAACCATTAGGGGCTTACGCTCCTCCAGGGTTCGAATCCCTGCCTCTCCGCCAATTTGATCTTCTTCTAAAGATTTTATTTTCCTTCTACGCTATCGACCCAGATAACATGCGTGATAATTTTTTTACCTTTTCCCAAATCGTTTTCAAAGAGATTTGGGCGGCCGCTTGAATCATAGCGAATTTCTTTTCCCCACTCTTTTGGATCGGAGAAATCAACACCGGCCTCTTCCTGATTTTTTCCTGAAGTTTGTGTAAGCGCAGCGATGAGAGCGTCAAGGTGCTCATAGATCAAAAGGAGTTCATCATAATCATGCGTATTCGGGTGCTCGTTCGAGAGAGGACCGCTCGGGTTGTTCGTATAATCCATGCATGATCCCAGATTAGGGTTGCTGAAATTCTCATCTTGATGATCAAGTCCAAAATCATGCGCAATCTCCTGACACATAACAAACTGACGCCATACGGGAGTGTTATAAGGAGAAGTGTTGAAGTAAGTGTCATTCAGCTTGGCAACTGCCGAAGTAATATGGTCTCCGGAAACCCGAATCTGCGCGAGGCCAAGCCATCCATTCTTTCCATATTTGGCGTTGCATACCTCAATTCGGCCAGCAACCGGCTTGCAGTTTTTTGGATTGGTAAGTCCAACCGTTTTGGTAAGGTTTATAACCGGCGAAATATTCCAGTCGCTTACCGCGACATCGAGATGTCCGTCCCATACCGGCGAGATATTGTCTCCCACGGCAAGGGCGACAGGATTGGTTGATCTTGCCCAGTGGTAGTTTGCCCACGAATGAGATGCGTTGGTGACATTCAAAGGGGCTAGTCCCAATAGAAAGGCTCCAAATACCACCATAACCACAAACGATTTACGTAGTTTTTTCATAGAAGATAGTGTATTATTTTTGTATAGATTGCTCCTATATTGATATACCTTTTTGGAAAATTATGCAACTTCACGCTTGTTTATACAAATAAACAAATTAATATTTTGGAGAGATGGCCGAGTGGTTGAAGGCGCCGCTCTCGAAAAGCGGTATTCCGCTCTGCGGAATCAAGGGTTCGAATCCCTTTCTCTCCGCCAGTTTCTATCTCTATTATTGTTTCAAAATGATACAATCTTGGTGGGAAATGAAACAATTATATAGATTTCGACGAAGCTACGCCATAACCCTCCTCACCGCCTCGGCAAAACGCTCAATCTGATCTATCGGAACACCCATCACGCTCAAACGGGCCAAATTATTTTCTAGTGGTAATGGCAAAAGAAAAATCGCATCCTCATGCTTCAACCTTCGAACAGCCTCTTCCGACAACGGCAATAAACTAAACAGTCCTTTCTGTCTCGTCAAAAATGAAAAATCTCCGCCGAGCGCCTCCGCCAAAGCTTTTCGATGCCTGGCGATAGTCCATGCAACACCCCTCAATGTCTGCACCCAAGATTCACGCAAATATGTAGTCGAGAGTACCTCTCCGGCCACCCTCTCACCCTGCGCCGGCGGGCTTGACCATGTAGTGCGCGCACACATTCTCAAATATTCCTGAACGATTCCGGCCTCATCTTGAGTTGCTGTCGGCATCAGTAGCGCCCCTGCACGCTCTTTATAAAGTCCCATATTTTTTGCGAATGAAATACAAACACTCAATGGAATTCCGGCTTTGATCAAAGATGGAATCGGTTCCCTGTCTTCGTCTATTTCTCCGCCAAACCCCAAATATGCCATATCCACCAATGCCTCTTTTCCGGCCATCTTGCTGATTAAAAATTCCCACTCTTCTCTCGTTTGAGGATTCTCGCCTGTCGGGTTGTGTGTTTTTCCGGCGTGAAACAAAACCACCGTTCCATCCGGAGACTCCTCAATCGCCTTCGCGTGAGCCTCTAAATCATAGCGGCCATTTGAAAGATGATCATAAGTCAACCTCGTTATTCCCTGATCGTCAAAAATTTGTGGGTGATTCGGCCATGTAGGTTTACTTATGAGAATTGGCGCACCAGATGTTTTTTTATGAAATTTAGCCCACATCGCGAGCGCTCCGGTTCCCCCGACAGTTCCCAGCGTGGCAATTCCATTCTGACGAATTTTGGCGGCATCTTTTCCAAAGGCCAGGTCCACTGTTCCGTCTATAAATACTTCTTCGCCGGTCACCGGAATATATCCTGGTTTTCCAAAATCGGTCTCCATCCATGCCTCATCCACTTCAGGAAAAACAAACGGATCGCCACTGGGACATCGATACTCACCTATTACTCCATTCACGGCCAGGGGGTTTTTCTCTCGCACTGCTTGAAACTCCTTAGTCAGGGGGAGAATCATGTCGCCACCGGCAGGAGCTTCCAAATTTTCGTACGGTCTATGGTTCATAGTTTGGGGCTCATGCTACGACTTTCTGAAAGAAAAATCAACATCAATTTCCAAACATCTTCACCGCGTTCTCCACATTCAAATCATGCGTCACCGTCGCGCCCTCCGGCACCATAAACTTTTCCTCCGGAATATCCGCGTTTTCCTGAATGTCCGTCACCACCCTGTGTTGTTTCACGCCATAGAGGTCCATATCCATTTCCAGAATGAGGTTGTTCCATATGCAAAATTTTGACCCGAATTTCTTCACTTCCATGATCTCGCAAGTCCTTCCCAAAATCTCATCCGTTCCCAATTTTTCAATTTTTGCTCCGGCCCCAAAACTGCCCAACTCTCGGGCCAAAACATTTTCCGTGAACTCTTCATCACCGATATCATCCGGCAGGAAATTTTGGAATTTTATGCCTTTGTTTGTATTCAAATCGATATTGTAAACCCAGCCAGCATCTAAAATCATCAGATTGTTGTTTGTTCCGGTTTGAATCCCGCTGTAACTCGTACTTAAGTTTTCATAACTCGCGC
>JBAZZM010000067.1:0-5163 GCA_041658805.1 Candidatus Altimarinota bacterium
TTGGTGCTTCGGACATGTTGTTTGGTTAAGGCGGCATTGTCTTACTGATGCCGAAAATTGTCAAATCAAATTTCGGATTCTTTCGAGCAGTAGCGGAAATTCCGTGTAGCCGGAAGCGGTGTTGAAATGTCCGGCGTGGGGGATGAAAGTGAGTTTGACGCCGAGGTGGTCGGAGAGGGCTTGGCCTTTTTCGAGTTTCAGATAGGGGTCGTTGTCGGAATGGAAAACTTCGAAATGCGGGCAGTTGGCTTTGATGCGTTTCCAGTCGAAATTTCGTTGGGCAAAGGTTTTCATGCCATTGTCATAGGGGTTATCGGCGAGACCGGTGAAACCGGCGACGAGAAAAGCGGCGCGGGCTTTGTGTTTTTCCAAGAGATTCAAAATAAAAGGTACGCTGAGACTGTGACCGACAAAGATGGAGTCGGGAGTGATGTCGTATTTGTCCATGACCTTGAGCCAGTTTTTGAGGGTCTGGTTTCTGGGCGTGGGGAATTTCGGAACGATGGCGGAGAGCTCCTTTTGCAAATAGGGGAGCCAGTTTTCCTGCGGGTTGCCGTCGGCGCCGTGGATGAGGAAGATGGGCATGGTTAGATTATAGCAGAGAATGAAATTTTCTTAGTAGGTTATCAGGCGTGATAATTGGTATTTGCAAGATTCTGAAATACTCATCCAGTATCTTTTTGTTAACGACAATTTGAATTTTGTCTTTCGTCCAAAGTTCCAAAATTTTTGATGGAGCTCCTTTCCAGAATATTCCGGAGATTAAGACATTTGTATCAAGAACGATTTTCATTACGGACTTGGCGGATTATTTTTTGTACGTCGCTTCGTTTTAGGTTCTTTTCTTTAGCAAATTTTCTGCTTCTTTCAATCAGATCCTTGAAAATCTCAAATTTTGGTGTCTGAATAGGCTTTAGAACCATGCTGTCGCCGTCTGTCACGATTAGCAGTTTTGCTCCGGTTTTGATGCCGAGCAATGAACGGATGTCGTTAGGGATAACGACTTGGCCTTTGGATGAAAGGCTGGTTACTTGCATTTTAGTCATTGTTAGTTGGGTAAGATAATCTTACCTCTATTGTAGCGCGGATTTGGACTGACAGTCAATATGATAAGGCTGAAAAACAGGATTGCAAAAAATAGAGTTTGGAAGGGCTGAGATTGGCTATGGATAAAGAAAAAATGTGTTGATGAAAAGTGTTCGACAAAGGGGTTTTAAGCCGTTTCGACAATCACTCTCACCGGCGCGGCTTCGGTGTCGAATTTGGCGGGGAGGGCGGTGACCTTGAACCCATTCTTCCAAGGCAGGAGGTGGTCGGGATTTGCCAGGTTTTCGATGATCAGGATATCGTGGCCGAGGAGGATTTTGTGAATTTCGAAGGGTGCGCGGTCTGGGCTGGGCGTATCCATTCCAACAGCACCAACTCCGATAGAGACCAGAGCTTCGGCGAAGGCGGGAGTGATTTCAGGGTAATCGTTGAAATATTCTTCAGTGCCGAATTTGGAAGAGAAACCTGTGCAGACAAAAACAAAGTCGCCGCGGGAGATTTTCATTCCTTCGAGTAAGTCGGGGGAGATGACCTTGTCCCGTGCGTCGACGAGGTGGCCTGTGCCAAAAAAGCGTTCAGGAGGATACGCGGAGAGCCGTTTGCCATTTGGGATCATGTGGAGAGGCGCGTCCATGTGGGTGCCGATGTGCATGCCGGTTTTGATTTGGAATTCGTTGTAGCCGGCGGTGGCGATGAATGAGGTTTGGGTCAGCTCCGGATGAGGATCGCCGGGGAATGGGGGAGTTTGGGATGTGATGGTGTGGGTGAGGTCGAGGAGCAT
Organism: Candidatus Altimarinota bacterium; assembly: GCA_041658805.1. GTDB lineage: Bacteria > Patescibacteriota > Gracilibacteria > UBA1369 > LOWO2-01-FULL-3 > JBAZZM01. The sequence goes on from JBAZZM010000067.1 coordinate 1,829, forward strand.
GAGGGGAGTATAGCAGAGAGTGGAAAATTTCTTGATTTTTTTTGGTTTTTTGCTAGGATGGTGGCGAAGGAAGCTTTCGGCCCGTGGTTCATATACCACACCTAGCGGAAGGCTTTTTTCGTTTATTTCTTCAACTTTGATTTTTGGATATTTCAAAGTACCTGGTGGAGCCGACGGGATTTGAACCCGCATCACCCGGGTGACAAACCGAGGTATTTTACCGTTAAACTACAGCCCCGTGTTTTCACACTTCCCCACCAGGCATATAAAATTGTATAGAAAAAAACCCTTTCGTCTAGAAAGGGCTTTTTTTGTCACCCAGGAGAGCTGTAGTTAACAGCACCTCGGCTTTGGTTATAGGTTAGCAAAGTTGGCTTCAGGAGTCAATAATTGAAAGTCGTGATAATTGAGTTTTGCGCGGAGGATGCCTGAAAAAATGTGTTGATGAAGGACGTTCGACAAAGTGGCTAGTCATCCAATTTTAAATCCAGAGCAACAATAATCTTGTTGTATCCCGTGTACATTTCCATGACGGTGAGTATTTCCAAAATATCCTCATCCGTGTAGCCGAGTTCTTTGAGTTTTGCGAAGTCGGCGTCGGTGAGTTTGTGTGGGTCTTTTGTGGCGGTGGTTACGAATCGGAGAATGTGATTCAGTTTGTCGTCTTTGGTGTCGCCGTTTTCGATTTCCGTGATTTGTTCCGGAGTGAAGCCGTGTTTTTCCAGATTCTTTTTGTGAATGGCGAGACAGAAATCGCAGCCATTCTCCTTGGAAACGCGTGTAGCGATCGCTTCCTTGGTACCGATAGGCAGGTTGCCTTTTCCGAGGATGTTTTTAGTGCGATTCCAGTTTGCTTGAAGAATATGGGGCAGGCGCGCGAAAGCACGATAAGCCGCGGGAACTTTGCCGGCTTTGGATTTGATCTCGGCGAAAATTTCTTGAGTTATGGGGTCGTTGGTGTTTTCGTTGGTGAGGGTGATGCGGGTCATGGGGGGAGGGATGATGTTAAGTAAATTTGTTGATGATCTTTTGTGATTCTGTTAAAACTCTCTTGGCCAATGCTCTTTGGTCTTTTGTCGTTGGATGGAAATGTATTTCAGTTTGATATTTAGGCCATTTGCCGTGTTGTTTGCGGAAGAAATAAACGATTTCGGCTTCTATGGCTTCGACGTCTGTATCGTTGCTGAACATCCAAATAACCAAACAATGTTCTCCGTTTTCCTTTAGCCATTTATAACCATGATAGCCAGTTTTGTGATTTGGCGATATGCCATATCTAAGACGCGATGCAATAGATTGCTTGGTTATTCCGATGTAGTGGATGAGCCCGTTTTTTCCTACAAGATATATCTTCTTGCTCTTTTTTGTTACCGGAGAAATGAAATGGTTTGTTCCATCTTCGGCTAAAACAGTTTTTATCTGGCTTGATTTAACTTCGATGCGATAAATGTATTTCATAGCTTTTGTTGGTGAGAATCAGTTGGTCAGGTGATGTGGCTTAAATTTTTTGAAGCTTCCTTAATTTGGTTGTAGATTATTACATATTTTTGATTGAATTGAGAGGCAAAAAGGTAGGTTGTTAGTTTAATATTTTTAGTAATTTCGAAAGTGATTTCGCAAATATTTATTAACTTCCTTTTTCTAGCTTCTTCATCGATTGCATTAGTAAAAAATGTGTTTTCACCTTGTGGTCCACCGTGAACAAATGATGATAGTTCGGAGTAGATGGGAATTATTTTCTTAAACATTCCTTTTTGCAGCGATAAAGTCGACGAAAGAAATTTTATCATGTTCTTATAGTTAAATTGCTCTTTTTTCGCCTTAATCTCTTTAGGTGTACTTTTGAGGAATCTCTTATCAAATCTACTGATTTCTTTCCATGTATCTAGCTCCTCAAAACTTGGATCAGCAAACATTGCATTGGTCGACTTTAGAGCTTTCAAAAAATCCAAATTTTCTCCCATGTCGCAATATTTATAGTAATCAATTCCGATATCATCATTTTTATTTTCTGAACAGTTCATAATAATGAATTGATATCTCAAGGAGTGTTCTATCAAAGATCTATATAAAATATTAGCGGAATATAAATCTTCATTTTCACAAATATCAAAAATGCTATTTTTAATAAAATTACTCTTAGTAACAAGCATTATTAAAGCCTTACTAGTAAGAGGATATTTTGATTTTAAGATATCCTTAGTTAAGTCGATTAAGGAAGCATCAACAAGTTTGAATATTTGATCGTCAACATCTCTTATTTTGTTTATTTGAGTAGACAAATTCATGTAGTGAAAATTTAAGACATTTCATTTAACGTCCGCGCATATGCAAAATTTGCCATGAGCGAAACTGGTATAATTTTCTCACCAGTTGAACGAATAGGCAAATTTGGGCGAGGCTTTTGAGTGCGTGCTTTAGCCGCACGAAAAAAGAGCGAGCTGCGTATGCGCTGTTAGCGGATGTAAATAAGCCATATTTTCAGGTCTTTTTCTTTTGTATTCTTTCTTTGAATTCTTTTATTTTATTTGGAGCCACATATACATATTCAACTATTGCCCGAAAAAACCCGTCCATGCCCCATGTGAGAGGTACTGTAACTTTTAGTTCTGTATCATGAGCTGCTGCGTTACCGAGCTCCCTTAATACATCACTCATTGTAATTAAATTGGATGGTATTTCTCCTTTTTCTTCTAGAGCTTTTAGTCTCTTAAAAAGAGTCCCTTTTTTTATCTTTCTGTCATCACAAATTGCTTCGAGTCCTTTCCTTATCATAATTGCATAGGCAGTGGGGGCTCGGTTTTTAATATTAACTGCTTCTGTATAGCAGTGTGCTACTTTTTCAGGGACAGATTTATCGAGTTCGTTATTTTTGGGATAGAATAAAGTCGGTTCATCGTCACCAAAAGAGTGATATAAGAGCAGTTCGTCACAAGTTTCACATGTGAATATAAAGTACTCACATGGGGTACCGTTAGTGCTTTTTTTGCCGTCTGCATCATACATCGTGCATTCATACGCATGTTGATGAATGAGTTTTTGAGGGCTGATGTTGCTACAATGTGGGCAAAAATTTTTAATTTTTTGGTACATACTTATATGGCTTATTTATTTCGCCTAACTTTTTTCTATCTTCCCCGCCCCCCTACTTCTTCCCCTTCTTCCCTTTCCCATCCACGACTTCCGCTTCCACGGGCTCGTCGTCTTTCTTTTTTTCGCCTTTCTTGTAGACCTTCGTTCCATCATCCTCGGGTTTGGCTTCAGAAGCGCCGGCGGATTTGTACATTTCGGCGCCGACTTTTTGGATTTCCTGGCTCAAGTCTTCGTAGCCCTTG
>JBAZZM010000068.1:0-5050 GCA_041658805.1 Candidatus Altimarinota bacterium
CCGGTGCGGGTAAATCCTACGCTGTGAAATTGGAAATTTTGAGAATGATGATGATGGGAACGGATGTGATCGTGATCGATCCGGAAAATGAATATGAGGCGCTGGCCAACACGGTGGGCGGTTCGTATTTGAAATTGAGTTTGAACAGTGACCGACGTATCAATCCTTTTGATCTGCCGAGGCCGATCGAAGGCGATGAGGTGCAGGCGGGGGATTTGCTTCGTTCAAATATCGTGAGTTTGCATGGCTTGCTGAAGCTGATGCTGGGCGCGATGACGCCGGAAGAGGAAAGTGTTTTGGACAAGGCTTTGATAGATGTTTACGCTTTGAAAGGAATCACAATGGAGCTGGTTGATCCGTCTGTTTTTGCGCCTCCGACGATGGAAGATCTGGCGCAGGTTTTAAATTCTATGGATGGCGCCGACAGTTTATTCAAAAGACTTTCCAAGTATACGACCGGCAGTTTCGCCGGAATTTTTAACAAGCCTTCGAACATCGATTTGTCTGACGGTTTGATGGTTTTCTGCGTTCGTGATTTGGAGGAGGAACTTCGCCCTATCGCGATGTATATCGTTTTGAATTATATCTGGGCAAAAGTCCGCAGTAAGTTGAAGAAACGAATTTTGGTTGTGGACGAGGCCTGGAATTTGATGCAACATTCTGACAGCGGGAAATTTCTATACAGTCTGGTGAAAAGGGCGCGTAAATACTATCTGGGCGTGACCACGATCACGCAAGATGTGGAGGATTTTTTGAAGAGCGAATATGGCAAACCGGTGATCACGAACTCCTCGATGCAGCTGCTCTTGAAGCAGGCGCCGAGCGCGATCGAGGTGGTGGCCAAGACTTTCAATCTGACGGAAGGGGAGAAATATGTGTTGCTAAACAGCGGTGTCGGACAAGGTCTGTTTTTCGCGGGCCTGAAACATGTGGCGATCCAGGTGATCGCTTCCTATACCGAGGACAAGATCGTGACTACAAATCCGGAGGAAATTTTGAGCGCTGCGGGGCAAAATTAATCTTTGGTCAGTTCGAGGATGGCCCGATCTAGCTGCTGGTCTTTGCCGTCGGCATTTTTTACGAAAATGTCCGGTTTGATGCCTTGGCCATTAATCCATTTTCCGCTCGGGGTTAGCCATTTTGAGACCGTGTATTTGAGGAGCGAGCCGTCGCGGTAGGTGAGGATCTGCTGGACCGAGCCTTTGCCAAAAGTGGTTTCGCCGATCAGAGTGGCGCGACGTAGCTCCTGTAGGGCCGAGGCGACGATTTCCGAGGATGAGGCCGAGCCGCCGTTGACGAGCAGGATTACCTTGTAATTGTTTAGTAAGCCGTTACCGTCCGTTTTGTAATTTTCTCTGCTGCCATCGGCGTATTCAAGCTGAAGGGCGGTGCGGACGCGGGTGGTAAAGAGTCCGACGATTTTGACTGCAGTGTCCATGTAGCCGCCCGGATTGTTGCGCAGGTCGATGATGAAGCTGTCCGGTTTTTTGGCGATCAAATCTTTTGCTGCGGTGACGAAGGCGTTGTATGAATCGGCGCTGAAGATTCGATAATCGATGTAGGCGATTTTATGATTCTTTTTTTCGATCATCTCGAAAGAGATGGATTCGTTTTTGATCTTTGCGCGGGTGATGGTGATTTTAAATTCGCGGGCTCCGCGTTTGACTTTGATGGTTACTTTTGTGCCGGCCTTGCCTTTGATTTTGTCGGTGACATATTGGATGCTTTGGCCGACGACATTTTCATCGTTGACTTCGAGGATGATGTCGCTGGCTTTGATTCCGGCCTTTTCGGCAGGGGAATCTTTGAGTGGGGCGATGACGGTGATGTTGCCGTCGATCAGCTCGATTTGCATGCCAACGCCTTCAAATTCGTCCGAGAGGTTGCCCAGAAATCCGGCGGCTTCCTCGGGCGTTTCGAAAACGGTGTAGGCGTCGCCGGTTTCATTGACCATTCCTTTTATGGCACCGAAAACCAGATCCTGATCATCGAGCTTGTCCTTATAATAGTATTCCTGATGCAGGACGTCCCAGACGTTTTGCATGGTGTCGAAGGATTCGGTTTTGGTGATGGCGGCGGAATTGTCCGGAGCTTCTTTGACGATATATTTGATTTGGACGTTTGCGACGGAGGTCGGTTTGTATTGATAAATTTTGTAGAGATAGTCGGCGAGATCGCCACGGGTGACGCGTTTGTCGCGCTTGAAAAGTTTGGAATTTGGGGCCGGTTCGAGGATGTTTAATTCAGCGGCTTTTTGGGCGACTTGGGCGAGTTCGGAAGCGGGGTCGAGATCGGAGAAAGGAAATTTGCTTTGATCAAAAAATGGGCTGGTGCCGATGCCGAGGGCTTGAAACAGGGCTTTCAGGGCGGTGGATTTGGTAATTTGTTTTTTGGGGTAAAACATCGGATTTGAGCCTTGCGCGTTTAGAATTCCCAGATTCAAAGCGGTTTGGAGATAGGGCGCGTAGTTGGCGGCGTTGCTTGTGTCCTTGAATGGGAGGTTCGCTTTTTGGGCGAGCGGGGCTTTGGCGTATTCCAACATGAGCCGGTAAAAATCGGCATTGGTGAGGGGATCGTTGGGGTGGAATTCGTTGGTGGAGGTCTCCAGTAAGAGCCCGTTCTCGGATAGTTCTTTGATCTCCTGATAATATGGATGTGAGGTGGGGACATCTGAGAAAAAGGCAAAAGCGGAGTTGAGGGAAATGAGGAGACCGAGGATGACGGCGAGGAATTTGAAAGTGATGCGGTTCATGGGGAGGGGTTTAAAAAAATAGGAGGGCGAGGGGATTCTACTAAAAGTGGAAGTTGTTGCAAAGAGAGTTTACCTGCTGTTAATGTCTTGGCGTATGAAAAAGTTGTTGCAGAGAGCGGTAGCAGATACCCGTGGCTATGCGTTGATTCTTGTGGCAGTCGGCATCTCGATTTTGCTGTTATATTTTGCAGTGATTGTCTTTACCAATACTCAAACTACCCAGCGAAATATCAAGGCTTTCAAGGCTTCATCTGATGCCAAAAATATTGCGGAAGGCGTGATGGGGATGCTGATTGGAATCGGTGTGGAACATGAAGCCGGATTCAGTTTATCAGAAGAGGAATGCAAAGCACTTATTTCAACTTCCCGCTATGTCCAGGATGCCACTGCCAACGGCGTGAAAATCACCTGCAATATCAAAGGTAGGCCGGTTGGAAAGGACAAGATCGGCGACTGGTATACGACCCCCGCGATCAATACCGGCAACGCCAGTACTAACTGTCAACCTCTGCGACCAATAAATGATATCGATCATCCTTGCAACTGGGGTCGCTTGAATTTTGGTACCAGCATATCAAGCAGAGTAGTAATCCCCCTGTATTATGAAGAAAACAATGAAGTCAAAAACCCAAGTGATTTTGATTTTTCGGATTTGAGGATCAAAGTCAGGACACCGTGCAAACCTGTGAATGGGAAATTTCAGGAGACTTGCGATGACGGTGGAAGGCGCAAATTTGGCGTATCGCCCTTCGAACCCATAGATGTGAACCGGACGATTGCGATGTGGCAGATATCGGCAACCTGCGTGGGAACTGATGGGAGAGAACAGAGTTGCGGGCTGACGCCGGATACGAGTTACAATAGTAACACTAAAAGAAGAGAGTTTCCAAACTCGGAAATTCATGAATTATTTATCGATGATAATGGATATATTGATTTAAATGATTTTGGCAAATCTTTTGGTTTCGGCGAACAAAGTGTAACCATTTCTGATTTTTTCACTTCTCCGAATGTCAAAGAACCGACGCTTCAACTGGCCATCATCGCCAGAAATATGAAGGACGAAGACGACCAAAGTATTCCAAATCTGGAATATCAGATCGTCTATGACAGCGATACTCCGATTTCCAACAATGCCCAAATATACACAGTGGAAGTCGACTACAACGGCCAGTTGTGGAAGGAAGTGGACTCCATTGAACCGGAAAAAAACGTTGTAGATTTCGCCATTCAAAACTAGAGATTGACAGCCTTCTTGTTTTATGGCATATTACGAGCTAAACTTCTAGCACCATGGTTAAGCAATTAAACAGAGGAAGAAACGCTCCGGAAAGCGTTAATACGTTGTTTCCAGTGGTTGCAGCCTTGGACCGCGACAAACTGGCTGAAGCTGCTCCGGAAAGAAGATTTGGCAATGTTGTTGGTGCGGTGAGAAAGATGACGAGACGTCACACAAAGAATGTCCTTCGTTTTCATCCGGAGTTTTTTTCAGACAAAGAAGCTGCCGGACGTCACTTTGACACAACTGCACGAACTCATGCGCATCAAATCTTATCTGGTCTTCCGGCTGAAGGGAAAGAGGCCGTAAAAGAAGCATTGAGAGCTGTTGATTCTCCAGGTGTACCTGTTGAAGAAAAAGGTCCAAGATTCACGGCAATGCTACAAAGTCATCCGAACTTTTCGAGATGGTCAACTGCGGCAAGTCTTGCAGCGTTCCTTTTTGGTGCCGCAATGGTGGCAAAACCGAGGACGGCGGAGGCGGAATGGAGTGCGGCGCAACAAGTTACTTTTGATCCAAGCTTTGATGGGAGTAGTTCATTAGAAATCGAGGACGGATATGGATTAACAAGTGGAGGTGATACCGATGATGTATATTTTTGTTTAGAAAATGGGAATCCATGGAACTGGCTTTGTGAAACAGTACCGGAATTGGATGAAACAACTTTGATAGAATCGGGCGTGGCAGTACTTGGAGGATATTTATATGTCACAGTTTATGATGGAATTGATGGTTGGTTTATGAAATATCCATGGAATGGCTCTGAAATTACAGGGGCGGGAATTGAACTTCCGGTCCCAGGGAATAAATATCCGAGTCAGTTGACAGCTAATGAATTTCTAGGTGTGCTAGTTTATACAGCTAGCACAAATGGAAAGCTCTATCTCCTCGACCCAGACGACCCATCAAATCCACTTTATATCCCTGTGCTTTCGGCAAACGCTGTTATTCAGGAATGGCCGGAGGGAAATGATGATCCGACACTTTCACAAGGAAATATCCTTCAAGACATGGAAGGC
>JBAZZM010000069.1:0-4875 GCA_041658805.1 Candidatus Altimarinota bacterium
GTTCATTGTACAACATTGGAGAAAATTCTGAATAAAAGATGGAAAGATTGGAAATGTGATTTGGTGAAACTGGATGTGGAGGGCGCGGAGTTTGAGATTTTGAAAAATTTGCCGAAGGAGGTTTTTAAGAAGGTGAAAGTCTGGTGTATCGAATATCATGAATACTGGGATTTTAAATTGCAAAGCCTGACCGCGATTTTGCAGAAAAACGGCTTGAAGGTAAAGACTTTTCCTTCACGCTATGATTTGAGAATGGGGCTGATTATTGCACAATGATGGTTCAGTGAGAATGAGAATGTGGCGGACTGATTTTGTCTTTGTTGCTGACAAAGGTGCAAGCGAGGAGAGTCGTGATCGGGACGGCCAAAACCAATCCGATACTGGCGACCAAGGTCTGGACGGCTTCTTCGGCGATCATTTCATAGTTCAAAACTTCGGAAGCGCTGTTGGACTGGTCGATAAAAAGCAGGAAGAGTGGCAGGGCGGCACCGGCGTAGACCAAAATCAAAGTGTTGACGATGGAGGCGATGTGGTCACGGCCGACATTCATAGCTTTTTTATAAAGTTGCCAGTAAGAGAGAGTTTGTTTGGTTGCGTAAAGTTCCTGGACGACGGCGGATTGCGAGATCGTGATGTCGTCGAGGATGCCTAGCAAACTAATGATGATGCCGGCGAGAAGGAGACCGCGGAAATCGATGGTGTCGCCGGTGTAGAGTTTTAGGAAACTGGCGTCGTCACTGGCCAATCCGCTTAAAAAGCTGATTTTGACGAAAAAAGCGGCGAGCAGGCCGGTGATGATGAGAGTGATGACGGTGCCGACGACAGATATCGTAGTTTTTTTATTGAAGCCGTGCGAGAGATAAAAAGTGACGGGAATGATGATGATACAGCCTAGAATGCTAATCAAAATCGGATTTCCACCGGTGAGGAGACGGGGCAGAATGAACTGAAAAAGGACCAAGAAAGAGAAAGCCATGCCAAGCAATGAGGTGAAACCCTGAAAGCGGGTGATGAGTAAAACTACGGCTACGAAAATTCCAAAAAGAATGAATATTTTGTCGCGACGGACATGATCGATGACATGAAGAGTGGTTTTGTTTTCAGCGTCTTTGGATTTAAGGACTATGACTTTTTGGCCTACGGAAAAATCTTCCGGCTGGACAGTGTTTTGCTTGTCGTTATGGACTGTGGCGCTCTCGTTTTTCAGTGAGCCGTTGAGAAATTTTACATTCAAGTCTTGCTTCAGGTCGGTTTGATCGGTGATAGCGGTGACTTTTGCTTCCAAAGTCTCATCGTCTTGACTGACATTTGTGAAGCTGGTTAGCTGCGGTTTAGGAAGCCAAAGAAAGCCAAGGACAATTAGGCTTAGAAGGATGAGCGGCAGGATTCGAAATGATTTTTTGGCCATAAAATAGAGCGCTAATATTATTTAGGTGGGAGTATCCTATCAGATTTGTTATAATTTGGACACTTTCACTCTTGCTTTTTTGGAAAAAATCTATACTCTCACTATTTGAAATATTTTTAACCCCATTCAAAATGGATAAGAATTTATTTGTCGCTCTGGCCATCGCTATCGGTGGTGCTATGCCGGCTCTGGCAATTGGCTTATTGGCTTCTAAAGGTTTGGAAGCTATCGGACGCAATCCGGAAGCCGCTTCCCAGATCCAGACAGCCATGATTTTGGCTATCGCATTCTGCGAGGCGATCGCTATCTACGCTCTCGTTGTGGCGTTGATCATCAAATTTGTCTAGAAAGAATTTTCTAATCATATCAAATGGAGCTATTTACAAAGTTAGGTATTGACCTGAAACTACTGCTTGCCCAAATAGTTAATTTTTCGATTTTGCTGGCCGTGCTGACTTGGCTTGTGTATAAGCCGATTTTGGCGGTTTTGGACAAACGTAAAAAGATGATTGAAAAGAATGTGGCGGATGCGCAAAAGATGGAGGAGAGATTGCAGAAACTGGAGGAGGATCGGGAAAAGATTTTGGACAAGGCTGCGAAAGAGGCGATGGAGACGATGGAGAAGGCCAAGAAGGAGGCCGAGGAACAGCATGGGTTGGCTTTAGCCAAGGCCAAACTGGAAATCTCCGCTTTGGCCGAACGGTATCGAGCAGGGCTAAAGGATGAAAAAGAGGCCATGGTCCATGAAATCAAATCTGAATTGGCCGATCTGATCGTGAAATCCAGCGGCAAGGTGATTCAAAAAGAGTTTTCAAAGGATGACCAAAAACGTCTGGAGAAAGCAATCAGTGAAGAATTAAAATCCGCAAAATGAAAGTTTCGATCAAAAAATATGCCGAGGCTCTCGCCGAATCGATAGAAGAGGGAAAGTCAGAGGAAAAAATGAAAAATTTTCTGGCGATGATGCGTAAGAAGAAAAAGGGTAGGCTACTGAAGCGTTTCCCGGCGGTTTTCAAGGAAGTGTGGAACGACAGAAAAGGTATAGTGGAAATCAAAGTGACTACGCCTTATGAGCTTGGGAAAGCAGAAGAAGAGGAGTTGAGTGAGCGATTGGGCAAGACTTTGAAAAAAGAGATTGTTTTGGAAGTCAGTGTGGAACCGCGTGTGATTGGAGGTCTGAAATTGGAATTTGGCGAGTATGTGATCGACGGAACAGTCGTCAAAAATCTGGAACTGCTGAAAGCAAAATTTGTATCTACTAATTAAATTCATATATGCAGACAAAAGATCAAATTATCGATTCATTAAAAAAACAGATTGAATCGTTTAAGGTGGGGGCGAGCGTGGAAAAAGTCGGTCATGTGCTTGAAGTCGGTGATGGAATCGCCCGTATTTTGGGACTTAGTGATGTGGCTTCCCAGGAAATGATCGAATTTCAAAATGGCCAGATGGGCGTGGTTTTGAATCTGGAAGAGGATAATGTCGGAGCGATTATTTTGGGTAGTGATAGAGGAATTATGGAGGGACACGAGGTTAAGGCTACCGGCAAAATTTTGTCCGTGCCGGTGGGGGAAGCGATTATCGGGCGCGTGGTTGATCCTCTTGGCAAGCCTTGCGATGGCAAAGGTGCGATTAAAACCAATAAATTTTACCCGATTGAAAAGATCGCGCCACGCGTGATCAAACGCAAATCCGTAAATATGCCTGTGCAGACCGGTATCAAGGCTATTGACGCTATGATCCCAATCGGACGAGGTCAACGCGAGTTGATCATCGGAGATCGTCAGACCGGAAAGACCGCGGTGGCGATTGATACGATTATCAATCAGAAAGGTCAGGACATGATCTGTATCTATGTAGCGGTTGGTCAAAAGGAATCGAAAGTGGCCAAAATTGTAGCTGAATTGGAAAAACGCGGGGCCATGGATTATACGGTGGTGGTGAAAACCTCCGCTTCGGATCCGGCTTCTCTGAGCTATCTGGCGCCTTTTGCAGGATGCGCGATGGGAGAATTTTTCCTGGACCAGGGCAAAGATGTTTTGGTAGTTTATGACGATCTTTCCAAACACGCTTGGGCATATCGTGAAATTTCACTCTTGCTCCGTCGTCCGTCCGGTCGTGAAGCTTATCCTGGAGATGTTTTCTATCTGCACTCACGTCTGCTCGAACGCGCCTGTCGTCTGGATGAAAAATATGGTGGTGGTTCGTTGACGGCTCTGCCGATTATCGAAACGCAGGCCGGTGACGTATCGGCTTATATTCCGACAAATGTAATCTCAATCACGGATGGCCAGATTTTTCTGGAATCGGAACTGTTTTATAAAGGTATCCGTCCGGCTTTGAATGTGGGGATCTCGGTTTCCCGTGTGGGATCCGCGGCGCAGACCAAAGCCATGAAAAAGGTGGCAGGCAAAATGAAACTGGAGCTGGCCCAATATCGCGAATTGGCGGTTTTTGCCCAGTTTGGTTCGGATCTGGACGAGGGAACGAAAAAGCAATTGAACAAAGGTGACCGTCTGACCGAAATTCTAAAACAGATTCAATACGCGCCGTTTTCTCTGGAAAAACAGGTAGTGATTTTGTACGCAGGCGTGAACGATTATCTGGAAAATATACCGACTGTGAAAGTGAAGGAATACGAGGAACAGCTTTATAAATTTATCGAAGCAAAGCATGCGGAAATTTTCAAAGAGATTGCCAAAAGCAAGGAGCTGAAGCCGGAAACGGAAGAGGCTTTGAAAAAGGCTTTGAAGGAGTTTAATTCACATTTTAAAGTTTAAAAATGGGAGGTTCAGTCAAAGAAATAAAGCGCAAAATCAAGTCGATCAATTCCACGCGGCAGGTGACGAAGGCGATGGAACTGGTGGCGACTTCGAAAATGAAAAAGGCTGTGGATAACGCCGTGAGGCTGCGGGCCTACGGCTATATGGCTTTGAATATTTTGGGAAAACTTTCGGAAAAACATACCAATCTGCATAAATATTTTCAAAAACGCGAAGTGAAAAATGTTTTGGTGGTGTTTTTCACCACGGATAAGGGGCTTTGCGGAGGGTTAAACACGAATCTCTGTAAAAAAATCATGACGGTGATCAAGGAGGCCGAAGGTAATGCGAAGATCCATGTCGTCGCTTCCGGCAAAAAGGGCGCGGAGTTTTTGAGAAGGGCCGGCAAGGAAGTAGAATTTGTGTTTCCGGCTTTTTCCAACAATCCGAAATTTTCGGATATTTTTCCGATCAGCAAAGTGGCCTTGAAGGGTTTTATGAATGAAGAATACGACAAAGTGATCGTGATTTATCCTGATTTCGTTTCAACTTTACTGCAAAAACCGGTGGCCAAAGTTTTGCTGCCGTTTTCGACCGATGTTTTTGCGGCGATGTTGGAAGAACTTGGTTCGAAATTCAGCAAATTCGTGAAGCCGGCGGAAAAAGATTACGACTACAAACTGGAACCGTCCGAGATGTATATCA
>JBAZZM010000070.1:0-4867 GCA_041658805.1 Candidatus Altimarinota bacterium
GTGGCGGATGTGAGGAGGGTGGCCGAGGATCTGCTGCAGCCGAAAAAGATGAAAATGGCTTTGATCGGGCCGTTTGGGAAGGAGGAGAGGGCGAGGTTTGAGGGGATGATGGGGTAGGGGCTGTGGGGAATGTCTGGTTTGACTGAAATTAATTTTGGTTGGATCTCTTGCCCAGGGGCTTAGGAGGAGTGAAGTGGCCGTTTTGTCAAAGGCGACACTTGAGATTTGTGGCGTTTTTTGGTATAATGCTGAGATAAATTAATACAAAAGTATGCCTGATGAAGCGACAAAGGCGGTGCCGGAAACTCCGGAAGCGGAAAAGCCAAAAGAAGGTGGATTTTGGAGGGGGCTTCTTGAAAAGATAGGTATTGGGGGCGATAGAAAGGGGGCTCAGGATGCTGCGGCCGAAAATTTGGCTGAATCAAAAGAAAAAAAGGATGGCGAAACGTTGATAAAAATTGTCGAGACTACACTGAAAGGCCACTTGGAAAGCGCTTCACCCTTGGCTGCTGAGCTTTTGGCGACAGCGGAGATAAAGAATGGGACAACTGGAACATACGAAGAGATTGGTAAGTTTTTTGATGAAAGAATTCCGAAAGCGATTAAGTTGCTGGAGCAGAGCGATAAATATAAGGAATTTTCGAAGGCTTTGAAGGAAAGCGGACTAAAGGATGTTTCAGCGGAAAGTTTTGAAAAACCGGCGATTGCGACGATGAAAAATTTTGTCATGCAGAGGCTGAACGCGGCTTTAAATGCAAACAAATATAATCCGGAATTTGTAAAATTGATGGATGACAAAGTAAAGTTTTCTTTTAAGTTTAATGAAAAAGGTGAAGTGGAATTGGTGTTGCCACAGGATTTCAATGCCAAATATGAGGAGGCCAAAAAGAGCAAGGACGCAGTAGCGGTAGTGGATATGACTGATGACCAAAAAATCGAAGATGCGAAAAGGGGATGGATCTTGTCCCATTTCGTAGAGAATGCTTTGAGGGATGAATATTTTAAGGAAGGCGCAAAGACGAGCGATTTGTCCACGGTGGATGCGGCAAAAATGAAGGAATTGGAAGAGGGGTGGAAGGTTGATGAAAAAGATGCTTGGTTGAAAGTTGTTACCGGTCAGCATTGGACAAGCTATATCTATAGTTTTATTTGTTATCTGACTAACGGTGAGAGCTATCCATGGGCGAGAGAACCATATGAAGGATTTAGAAATGAACAGGTGAAGCAGGGTGGATTCATGGCCAAGTTACTTCAAAGCGGTGAAAAAATAGCCAAGCCGTTGGCTGGTTCTGTCGGAGTGGAAAGGGCGAGAGGGGAAAGTGTGAAAATGAAAAGCGGGGAGTTGCTTGAATCGTGGCAATCGAAGAGGACTGAGCAGGATAAGTCGCCGTATTATTTGGTGAATCAAAATGGGAAAAATCAGATTGCTTCACTGGAATTGACTGATGATTTCAAAATTCCAGCTGGAATCGATGGTCAATATGAGGCTGTGGAACTGATTGTTCCGTCCGGCGTTGGGAGAGTGGAATTCGGGAAAGAAGTGAAAGGTGTTTTGGATGATCATAATGTGGAGAGGTCTTCTTATGAGAAATTGGATACTGCCGGTAGTTATCTTATCAGTGGCGGGACTCTGGAAAAGGGCACGAGTTTCCCAACTGGTACAAAGATAAGGCTTTTGACTAAAGATGAGGCGGAAGCGAGAGTGAAAGAGTGGAAGGACGCGAAGAGCGCGAAAAAGGAGGAAGAAAAAGCGTCTGAAGATGAAAAGCCTGAAGAGAAAGTGGAGCCTGTTGCCGATGCTCCGGCGGACGGCGCGGAATAGGCCAAGGTCTAGCCTTGTTTTGAGACGGGCCTTGGGCTAGAATAGGTCTGCTTTTTAGCTATTCTTTAATGTTTTTTATATGGAGTTTTCAGGTGTGAAAGAAAAGACGCTGGTGCTGGTGAAGCCGGATGCGTTGCAGAGGGGGCTTACGGGGGAGATCGTGAGCAGATTTGAAAAAAAAGGTTTGAAACTTGTGGGTTGCAAAATGATGGCGATGGATGAGGCGATTTTGCGCGAACATTACGCGCATCTTGCGGACAAGCCGTTTTTTCCGGGGTTGGCGAAATTTATGCAGAGTACGCCGATTGTTGTGATGTGCTGGGAAGGGCTGGAAGTTGTGGAGGCGGTTCGCAAAATTACCGGAATTACTAAGGCCAGACAGGCGGAGGCCGGTTCGATCCGCGGTGATCTGGCGATGAGCGTTTCATGTAACGTGGTGCATGCTTCGGATAGTGTGGAAAATGCCAAAAAAGAGGTGAAGAGATTTTTTGGGGCGGATGAGATTTTTGATTACGAAAAGTCCGAATATATGCATATTTACGCGGCGGACGAGTTGAAGTAAAAAAGGGATTTTATGAATGTTTCCGATCTGGTAAAAAAGGCGGCCCTGATCAGGGCCGATACTCTGCGGGCTATTCACAGGGCCCGGAGCGGGCACATGGGGAGCGCCATGTCGGTCGTCGAAATTTTGACGGTGCTTTACTATGGCGATCTATCGGGAAAAGCTGTGATGAGGGTTGATACAAGTAAGCCGGATTGGGACGGGCAGGATTATTTTGTGATGTGTAAAGGACAGGCCGCGCCTGCGCTGTATGTGGTGTTGGCCGACCGGGGATTTTTTGGGAAGGAGGAGCTGAAATTTTTTCGGCAAACGGGGAGTTTTTTGCAGGCGCGGCCGGGATTGAGGACCCCCGGTGTGAATGTGCCGGTAATGGCTCACGGACTCGGACTTTCCGCGGCCTTGGGCTTGGCGATGTCGCTAAAGATGGAGCGCAAACCAAATCGGGTTTTCGCTGTGATCGGAGATGGGGAATTGCAAAACGGAACTTTTTGGGAAGCGGCGATGGCGGCGAACCATTATAAACTGGATAATCTGATTCTTTTTATAGACAACAACGGTTTGCAGTTTGACGGTCCCGTGAAGGCGGTGATGGATGTGGATTATTTGCAGGACAAATTTGAAAGTTTTGGCTGGAAAGTGATCAAGGTTTTGGACGGGCATAATTTCGATCAAATTTTGGATGCTTTGGATCGTGCTTTTACTGTGATCCGTCATCCGATCTGCATCTGGTGCAAGACGGTGAGCGGGCGCGGAGTCGGCTTCGCCGAGGGGAAATCCGGTTATCATGGTGCCACTTTGAGCGATGCGGAACTAAATGAAATAATTCCCAAATTGGAAAAAATTTATGCTGAAAATTCTGGAAAATAAATTATTGACGCTGGCTAAGAAATATAAAAACATGGTGGTTTTGAATGCCGATTTTTCAAATTCTTTGGGGTTGAAAGAGTTTTCGCGAATTTTCGGCGAACGGCATTTTAATTTTGGTTTGGCCGAGAACAATGCCGTCGCGGCGAGCGCAGGTTTTGTGGTTAGAGGAAAAATTCCGGTGATTGTCGGGTTTGGAAATTTTCTGGCGGGACGAAGCTGGGAAGTGATACGCGATGCGATCTGTGTGAATAATTTGAACGTCAAGCTGATTGGAATTGGTGGAGCGACCGGAGACGGTGAAGGCGCGGCTTTTCAATCTTTTGAAGATATTTCTTTGATGAGGGTTTTACCAAACATGAAAGTGGCCGTGCCTAGCGATAGCGTGGAGCTTGAGAGCGCTTTGGTGGTGGCGATGGAAACCTTCGGGCCGGTTTATTTGCGAATCTGCGTAGAAGATTTGCCGGATGTTTTTGAAAGCGGAATTTCGTTTGAATTTGGAAAGGCAAAAGAGTTTTTTGAGGTGGAAGAGAAATATGATTTGGTGGTTTTCTCGGCCGGTAAAATGTTTGGCAGGGCTGTGAGCGTGGCAAATAGACTTCGCGCAGAAGGCAAAAGCGTTCAGGTTTTAAATGTTTCTTCGATCAAACCTTTGGACACAAAAAAAATCAAGGAGCTGGCTGGAAAAGCAGAGAGATGTTTGAGTTTGGAAGACCATAGTGTTTTTGGTGGAATCGGCTCGGCTTTAGCGGAAGCCGGTGTGCAGAAGTTAAAAATCATCGGCGTTCCGGATATTTTTGGACGGTCAGGGAATTTGGCCGATTGGGAGCGCAAATTTGGTTTGGACGAAGAGTCTGTTTTTGCGGCAGCGAAGGAATTCTGATATAATTTCGTCAGAAATATGTCCATACGTGACCTTAAAATTTTTTCCGGGTCTTCTCATCCGGAGTTGTCGAAGGAAATCGCCAAGTTTCTGAAAGTTCCTCTTCAAAAGATGGTGATCTCACGTTTTTCATGCGGGGAAATTTATGCCAAGCCGGAACAAACTGTGCGCGGTGATGATGTTTTTGTGGTGCAAACCGGGACCGATAAGTCGAACGAGGACCTGATGGAGCTTTTTATCATTTTGGATTCTTTGAAACGATCTTTTGCCGGAAAAGTGCACGTTGTGATGCCGTATTTTCCTTATTCCAGACAGGATCGCGTGGCTACTCCGAGGGAACCGATTTCGGCAAAGCTGATCGCCGATCTGCTTTCCACGGCCGGAGCAAATCATCTGATCGCGCTGAAGTTTCACAGTGATCAGGAGCAGGGTTTTTTTAATTTCCCGGTGGATAATTTGAGTACACATAAGCTTTTCGCTGATTATTTCCGAGAGAAGAAAATCCCGGATTTGGTGGTGGTGTCGCCGGATGCCGGTGGCGCGCGTGACGCCAAAAAAATTGCCGATCTGCTGGGTGCGAATCTGGCGATCATTCACAAAACGAGACCGGCTCATAATAAAGCTGAAGTGCAGCATGTGGTTGGAGAAGTAAAAGGGAAAAATTGTATTATTTATGATGATATGGTGGATACCGGCGGAAGCGTGGCCGCAGCTGCCAAGGCTTTAAAGGATCGTG
>JBAZZM010000071.1:0-4848 GCA_041658805.1 Candidatus Altimarinota bacterium
CTTCTTTCACGCTCTCTCCCTCCTCCACTAAAATATCGCTCACATGTCCGTAGGTTGTTTGATAACCTTTGGCGTGCGCCACGATGATATAGTTGTAGCCATAGCCGTTGTCACGAGTCTTGTAAACAACGCCATCCGCAGGTGCGCGAACCGCTGAACCCTGCGCTATCGGGATGTCGATCGCGTTATGCTCAAAACCAAATATTGCACGATAGCCCTGATCGCGGAAGAAAGCACTGATCCCTCGCTCCGGATCAATCGGCCAGCTCAAACCGTTCATCTCGCTGTCCCCAAATTTTGCTCGGAATTCATACAAAGCCGTCACCCTCTTATCCAGCAGATTGGAATATTCTTTCGGATCGAAATTTGGATCCTCTTTGATTTTTTGTTCGATAAATTCCACCGCCGAAGCCAGCTCCTTCATGTCGTTCAAAACATCCTCCTGCTCGGCCACGCTCTGCTCCAGCAGTTGTTCATAGATAGACTCTTGTCCTGCCGTGATATTCAGCAGGTTTTGCTTGGACGCAACCGCCAGATCCAATTCCTGTTTTTTCACCGCCAGCTCATTGCGCAGATCATTCAGCTCCAGCCTCTTTTCCTTGTCTTGTTTTTTGGAATCTTCCAGCTCATTGGTCAGTGCGTCGAGCGTGTCCAGCATCTCGCGTCCCGCAATATCCAACATCTCTATATAATTCATGTTTTTCAAAACCTCGCTCACGCTTTCATCGGCAAAAAGCAGTTTCATCGTGTCCACATTGCCGTTCGCGTCCACATTGAAATAAGTATTTTGCTCCTCATACATCACCCGCAGATAGTCTTTCAGCAGCTCTTTTTGATATTCCAGCGCCACTTCTTTTGTCTCGATCTGCTCGTTCAGTAGCGCCACCTCATTCTCCATCTTCACGATTTGTTTCACCACATCTATCAGTTTTGAAGTCGTAAAATCGGCCTGTTGGTCGAGGTTGTCCAGTTGTTCCTGCAGCGTCATAGTTTCCTCATCCAGATTTTTGAGGTTTTGCTTGTTGGCGTTGATCGTATCCAAAATCTGCCGGTAATCCGACTTGGAAAGGTTCAGTTCCTGCTTCAACCGGTCCAAAAACTCCTGCGAATCTATCACTTCCGCGTAGCTCACGCTTTGGGCTAAAACTACAGCAAAAACAGCCAACACTGCACCTATTTTTCGAAAATTTGAGCTCATTTGGATTCAATAAATCTTTATATTATAGCACAAAACCGCCCAAATTTGAAGAGTCAATTTGGCTTTTTAAAGCTAAAAACCGGCTTATTTTTCGGACCGATCCGAAACCGGCGCAAAACTAATCTCATGGCGAACCATTACCACTAAATTATAAAATAAATTTGTTTCAGCTATCAAAAATTATACTAGCTCAACATGTTTTTTTAGAAAATCAAAACGGCTTGTTGAAGAGGATAATTCACTGCAAAAGTCTGCCCGGGCACAAACTGGGTTGAATTTTCCGCATGCTCCCAATGTCAACTTGACGGATAGAAGATTGTTCCATTATGCGACGGCGTACTAGTACGCCAGAAGTAGGATTTTTTGCATTAACAAGCCATTTGAATTTTTCTTGGGCTTCCTGGGAAGGCCGACGATCTGCCCGCTCACAAACCGCATCCACTAAAACTACACCAACGACAACTCCCCTCAACTACCACTCCAAAAATTCTCTTGCCATCTCCAACCTTTTCCCTTAAAATCACCCCGCAATCTAACGTAAGCCTTATGTCACACAAGAAAGCCGGTGGCTCAACAAGAAACGGTCGCGATAGTGTCGCGAAGCGCCTCGGCGTCAAAGTTTTTGGTGGTCAGGCTGTCAAAGCCGGCGGGATCATCATCCGTCAGCGCGGCACCCGGTATTTTGCCGGTGAAAATGTCGACATGGGCAAGGATCACACCCTCTTTTCCGTTATTGCCGGAAAAGTTTTCTTTACTGAAAAAGCTCTTCGCAAATTCGACGGTCGCGTTTATCGCAACCGCATCGTCAATGTAAAAGCCTAAATTTTCATGTCTTTAGAATTTTTTGGCGGTTTTGATGCCGGTGAAGGTATGTCTGAAGCGGCTTTTGAAGCTTTCAAAGAAAAGATGGCCGCCGCCGCCGCACAAATAGCCGCGATCAAAAAGGAGGAAGGCAAACAGAAAAAGAAGGAGGACGAGCTACTCAAAATTCTTCTCCAGTTTGTGAAAACCAGTCAGAAGCAGGAGCTCGTTTTGCTGATCAGCCGCGCGCTCGAACAGGAACTCCCAGGCGGTTTTATTTTGAATGTGATTTTGCTCGGCAACCCCGATATCCAAAAAGCCGTTGGTAATTTTCTGCTTTTGGATTCTTCCGCTGATTCAAACATTCCAAACGCAAAGCCATATCAGGCCGAAGAAAAAGCTTTGGTCTTTTTCCGAGAGGACCAGTCTCTGCCATTAAAAGTCCGTATTCAGATGGATAACTGGATGAAAAACATGCTTGTCCAAGCCGAAGAATACCCGCAGAAACTTTTACGTACAGCCTACGATGTCACTTTTCCGGAAACTGACACTTCCGAAAATTTTGCCAATTTCGATTCCGCAGACTCCGAAACCACTTCCAAAAAACCAACTCCCGTCCGCACTATCAAAGTCATCCTCGTCCAGCTCACCGCTTTTGTGATCCGTGACTTCCTCGAACAAAACGAGATCTTCGAGTCTTATGAACGCCTCGCCGATTTCGCCGAATTCATCCTCTCCGGCCTCTTGGAGCGCACGGCCGAAAATCTGGGGGAAAGGAAACTGCTGGACTAACGCCTTCCTTTCGAAGGCGCCTCATCCGATTCAACACATCGTAACAATAATTTAATACTTGTTGACGGATTTTGGAAATGGTCGCTTCCACGTCCCGGGACGTACAATAACTGCTCCTAAAGTTTTGTCAAAAACCGCTTTCTAATAAGCAAAAATCGGTCTCTCTTTCGGACCGGTCCGAAAAAACGTCTCACACCCCGAACCCCTTTCTCCTCATTTCCTCCACAATCTCTTCTCCCGGCAGATCGACCAGCTTCATCGCGCAGGCATACCCGGCCGCCCGCTCGCACTCGGCGTCATCCAGCGAAGTATATCCCAGCTGATACAGCACGCTCGCCAGTTTCGAAATCTGCTCTTCATTCAGCCCGTATTTGATCGAAAGATCCAGCAAAACTTTACTTTCCATATTTAAGATTTTTTATTTTCATAATCCGCCACTTTTTTGATCCTCCTCACATGCCTCTCCTCATTCGTAAACGCTGTCCCAAGCCATTTTTCCACAGCCTTTTTCGCCGCATCTTCATTTACAAAATGCGCGCCCACAGACAGCACATTTGCGTCATTGTGCACTCTCGAAAGCTCAATAATCTCATCCTCATGCCCATAATAAACAACCGCACGAATTCCCCGAACCTTGTTCGCGGCGAAAGCCTCGCCCTGCCCCGAATGTCCAAACACGACCCCAAAACTGCCTTTTTCACCCGCCACTTTTTCCGCGCACGGAATCACGAAATCCGGATAGTCATCCATTTTGTCGAATTTTTCCGGCCCGACATCGCTGACTTCCATGCCTTTCTCCAGCAAAAATTTCTTTACCTGTTCTTTTCTTTCAAAGCCGGCGTGATCCGAAGCTAAATAAATCATATGGTGGGGGAGTTATTAAATGGGGTGAACTATGGGGCTCGAACCCATGACCGCCGGGACCACAACCCGGTGCTCTACCAACTGAGCTAAGTTCACCATAATATAACGTGCAAATTTTACGGGCGTCCGGCCAAAAACTCAAGCGTAATAAAAAACTCTCCCCGCTTGGGGGAGAGCCTTATGTTAGCGTTAGGAGCGTCAACGCCCTAGAAAAGCCTTAAACACCCTATTCTAACTTTACCTCCACCTCCGCAAGCGAAGATGAAAGCGTTACCTATTATAAACACCTGCCTGCAAAAGTCAAATCAAAATTCAGGTTGCCAAAGCTTCCGAAGATTCTCCACGCTGCGCATACCACTTGTTCAATGCCTTGGTAATTTCCTTGGTCGACAGTCCAAGCTTTTTGTAAAACTCCACCCATCCCGGATTATTTAGAATGGTCGTATCAAATATCGCCCAATTTCCATCAAAATCAATCCTCTCACCATCCACCGAAAACGGCTTGTCGCTCTCGCCCTTCTTGTCTTTCAAAACATCCGCCACCTTGTTTATGAAATTAGCCAACGCCACAGCTCCCGCAAAATTCAAATCCTTGGATATTCCTTCGATTTTCCATTCGTCTCCATCGGCTTTTAGGGTCAGCTTCTGCCCACTTTCCAGTCTTTTGATAATTACGGTATCCCGATCCACGATCTCGTAGTCCAGATGCGTCCAACCGGCTTCGTTTTTCATGTAAGCAATCGCCAGTTGGTAGTTTGCAAAAAGCTGTTCGTCCGGCAGGCTGCGATCGATCTTTGCGGGATCAAATTCTTCAGGCGCTCCGAAAACAACATCCTGACTAAGCGTCTTTTCATCAAGCTCAACAGTCTTTGAGCCATCCGAAACTTTGATCGACATCACTTCGCCTTTTTTCATGTGATATTCCTCGAATCCATCGGTTCCATCGCGCGTCAGCTTGAAGTGTATGTCAGCGATTGATTCCAGCATCGCCATCCTCTCCGCATCAGTCATCGTCTCCGGAGTCTTGCCGGTAGCCAACATCGCGTCACTGAAAGCCTTTTCACTGGGCTCATCCAAAAATTTTATTTCAGAAATTGCCTTTTCATTTCGTGCCTTCAACATCTTGTGAACGCCAAGAGACTTGTTTATTACGACATATAATTCATATCCATCCTTTGCCATCCAAGCCGCCA
>JBAZZM010000072.1:0-4842 GCA_041658805.1 Candidatus Altimarinota bacterium
TCAGTTCGACGGATTCGCTGACCGTGGCGCCAAACGGAATACTGTTTAGCGTAGCGGTTACTGCTAGTTTGCGGGTCTGGTTTGCAGGAATAAAGAAGTTTAGACCGGAAAATTCGGCTGTGCCACTCGACAAATAAGAAGTTTTTGTTTCGGGCGTTCCGGAACTGTTTAAATAATTTACAGACACGGAGACGACATTGTTGTCATATTCCCCAAGATCGTTAGTCAAGATTCCATCCTGATGGTTGTTGATCGATAATTTTTTGACCGTGAAGCCCTCGACGGTGGTTGCAAAATCATATATCGAGGTCATTTGATTGACTGTGCCGGCGAGCAAAATATTTTCCTTTGGTGTTGAGGGATTGACGGAGATTGTGATCGAGCCGCCTTGTGCGGTGGTGACGTAAGTTGTTGGAGCAGTGTTAACAGTGCCGACTGCGGTTTTAGCATTTCCATCGGAGTCCATGTAGGCCACGTCGGTGCCAGCCATGATCGCGAAAGTGATATTTTCAGCGTTGGAATTTTGATAGGCATTCGGATAGATATTGCCCACCACGTAGGCAATTTTTGATGTTCCGGCGGCAATTGTCCAATTCATCTGGAGAGTGACTTTGCCGTCAGAGCCAACCGGAGTTTCCGGACCGACTAGGCCGGAGCCGACACTAAACAGTCTAGCTGCGGCAACGTAAGAATTCAAAGACGTGCCGTGGTCCTGACCAACGCCGGTGGCGGAAAAAGATGAGGCGTTGCCGTTGTCATCGAGAAGTCCTTGTAAAGTGGCGGACTGAATTTTGCAATCAGGGCCATCACCGCAGGAAAAAATAATTCCGGCGAACGGAACGTTCACTTTTCCGACAGGCCAAGCTCTGGAGACCGGAACGCTGGCCAGTGAAATCTGCAGAGTGTTTGGCAGTGCGGCCGCGGCAGAGCCGGCTGTTTGCGGTGGAGCATCGGGTAAGCCAGCCATTGGATCAGTTGGCGTGGATGAGCCTGCATCAATCTGTTGTGAACTTCCACCTTTCTGGCCTAAAAGACGGCCTTGCAGTCCTTCTCCGGACGCAAGGAAATAACCGACTCCAACGATGACGATCAGGCCGATCGACAGAAGGAGCGTGCGTTTGTTTACCATGGGAAATGGTTTTAAAAAGTATTTATAAATATGTAAAGTTTTCAACATTAAAGCACTCTTTGTGACAGGATGCAAAAAAACTAAGGAATGCGGGTTTCCTCTGCGTCCATATCATTCACGGTCAAGGAGGTAATGGTTTGACCTGTGGCGGCATATTTGGCGACTATTCCGCTCATGACGATATTGCCTCTTCCGGCTGTGATCGCTCCGTTCGCGGTACATGTGATTACCTGACCGGCGGAGGTACAAGTTGAGATCGTTCCTGCTCCGGCAAATGTTTCGGACACGAATGCCACTCCGGAAACATCAAGGTTGTCAGGCATGGTAAATACTATGGTATCGGTGTTGGTCATGGCAGAAGCAATGGTGAGAGTGAGAGTCGTGTCTCCGGCCGCACCGACCACCGAGTTGGTGCTAAGGGTGATGCTGGCCGAGGCATCAATTGTTTTCTGTGTGGTAGTTCCAGACATAAGAAAATAAGCGACTGCGACAAGGACGATGAGGCCGAGGCCGATTGCAGGAAGAAGTATGCGTTTGTTTATCATAAAAATATGTAAAGTTTTTAACATTAGAGCACTCTTTGTGATAGGATGCAAAAAAATTTATGAATTACTTTGACGGACTCTTTTTGGGAGCTTTGCAAGGCGTGACGGAATTTTTGCCGATTTCGTCAAGCGGGCATCTGGTTTTGGCGGAGTCGTTTTTGGGGCTGAAGGTTGAGGATTTGAAGAGCTTTGATGTGTTCGTGCATCTGGCCACTTTTCTTGTGATTTTGATTTATTTTTGGAGTGATGTGAAGAAATTAATTCTGCTGGAAAAGAATTACAGGAAACTGGTCGCATATATAATAATAGGTACTTTGCCGGCGGTGATGGTTGGATTTCTGTGGGGTGATTTGCTGGATGAGGTATTTCGAAAGGCAAGTTCGGTGGCGGCGCTGATGGTGATGGTGGGCGGGATTTTTATTCTGGCGGAAATTTTTTACAAAAAGCTGGCGGCGAAAAAAAATCTGGATGAGATGAATTGGAAACAGGCTTTAGTAATCGGCCTGGCGCAGGCGCTGGCCTTGGTGCCGGGGATTTCGCGATCGGGAGCGACGATCGTGGGTGGGATCGTGCAGGGAATCAAACGGGAGGACGCGGCGAAATTTTCATTTCTATTGGGATTGCCGGCGATGCTCGGGGCTTTTACTTTAACTGCGGCAAAGATGTCGGCGGCTGATTTTCAAAACATGGCTTTGGGACCGAGTTTTGTCGGCTTTGTGGCGGCTGTTTTATTTGGACTGATGAGTGTTTCCTTTCTGATGAAATTTTTAAAAACGCATTCTTTGAACGCGTTTGCGGTTTATCGCATCCTACTTGGAGCGGGCATTCTCCTGTCTTTTTATAATTTCATGTAGACAAGTCTGGGCGAGTTGTTGTAGATTAGACAAAAGACCTGACGAAAAATCATGGGAAATATTGGAAAATACAAAATAGCGACTCTCGGGAGTCACACGGCTTTGCAAATATTGAAGGGAGCCAAAGATGAAGGTTTCAAGACCATCTGTATTTGCGAAAAAGGGCGAGAAAGGCCTTATACAAGCTACAATGTGGCTGACGAAATTATCATGGTCGATTCTTTCAAAGACTATTTCAAGATCGAGGAAAAGCTGATCAAGCAGAACGCGATTATCATTCCGCATGGTTCTTTTGTGGCGTATATCGGACCGGACAAAATGAAAAAAGTGAAGGCGATGCACTACGGGGCGCGGGATATTTTGGAATGGGAAGCTGACCGCAACAAACAGCGCGATTGGATGGTGGATGCGAAAATCAAAGTGCCGAAAATTTTTAAAAAACCCGAGGATATTGACCGGCCTGTGATTATAAAATTTCACGGGGCGCGCGGCGGGAAGGGCTATTTTATTGCAAATAATGCGAAAGAATTTCATGAGAGGTACAAAAAATATGAGGGAACCGATAACGCGACCACTGACTATGTGATTCAGGAATATATCGTCGGCGTGCCGGTTTATTCACACTACTTTTACAGCAAGCTGACTGGCGAACTGGAAGTGATGGGCTTCGACAAAAGATATGAATCCAACGCCGATTCAATCGGGCGTGTTTCAGCCAAAGATCAGGGAGATGTGGGCATCCGGACGACTTATACGATCACAGGAAATGTACCTCTGGTTCTTCGGGAATCGATATTGCCGACCATTTTTGAAATGGGCGAACGGGTTATAGAATCTTCAAAAAAACTTGTGGATGGCGGGCTGTTTGGACCGTTTTGTCTGGAGGGAATTATTGATCCGCATCTGGATTATTATATCTTTGAAATTTCGGCCAGAATCGTGGCGGGGACAAATCCTTATATCAACGGCTCGCCGTATACATGGCTGCGGTATAACGAACCGATGAGCACGGGACGGCGCATCGCACGGGAGATAAAGACGGCAATCAAGCAAAATAAACTTAACAAAGTACTTGGATGATCGGCAAAAAAGACATAGCTGGAATTTTGAAAGAATATAAAAAGCGCGGGGAGAAAGTGACTATCGGCGTGCTGGGCGGACATAGCGCTTTGGATGTGTGCGCGGGAGCGACAAAACTGGGTTTTGACACCGTGGTTGTTTGCCAAAAGGGACGGGAGAAGACCTATTCTAAATACTACAAAAGGCGCAAAGAAAAGGGCTGCGTGGGGAATATAATTTTGGTGGATAAGTTCAGCGATGTGCTGAAAGCGTCTGTGCAAAAGGAACTCCGAAAATTGAATACAATTTTCGTCCACAACAGATATTTCTGGGTTTATTTTGAAGACTTCAAAAAAGTGGAAAATGATTTCAAAGTGCCAATTTTTGGGCTAAGACAAGGCGTAAAACTCGAAGAGCGAGATCAGCCGAAAAATCAGTATGACCTTCTAAAAAAGGCGGGAATCCGAATTCCAAAAATCTGGAAGAAAGAGGATTTAAAGAAACACACGGGCGGACCGCTGATTTGCAAAGTAAACGAGGCCGCGCGTGGATATGAGCGGGCGTTCTTTGTTTTTACAAGTGAGGCCGGATATTTGAGACAATCCGAAAAGATGATCAAAAAAGGGCAGATCACGCAGGAGGGCCTGAATAAGGCGGTGATTGAGGAGTTCGTGATCGGGGCGCAGATTAATTTGAATTTCTTTTATTCGACTTTGACGAACGAGCTGGAGCTGATGGGGACGGACACGCGCAGACAGACAAATCTGGATGGATTTTTGAGATTGAATACGAAAGAGCAGGAGAGACTGCTGTCCGCCGGCTTCAGCCCAAAGATGATTGAGACAGGACATATCGCCGTGACAATGAAAGAGTCGCTGGTGGAAAAGGCCTACGAGATCGGGGAAAAATTCGTAAAAACTATGAAGAAAGAAGTGCCACCTGGAATGATCGGGCCGTTTGCCCTGCAGGGTGCGGTGGTGGCGGATGAGGGCCGCGAAGAGTTCGTGATATTTGATGTGAGCATGAGGATCCCGGGATCGCCGGGCACGAAATTCACTCCATATTCCGGTTATTTGTATGGCGAAACTTTGAGCTACGGCGAAAGAATTGCGATGGAAATTGCGCAGGCAGTAAAGAGCGGGAGACTGGGAGAGATTGTTACGTGAGGGAATTAGGCCTGTCTTTGCTTGGCGCCCGAAGATCGGTTGAGTTTTTTTATTTTCGCAATAATTTTTTCAACATTTAATCCTTTTGT
>JBAZZM010000073.1:0-4437 GCA_041658805.1 Candidatus Altimarinota bacterium
TTTTTTGCGACAAACCACATGAACGAAATTGGATTTTGCGGTATTCTCATGGTGCGACTATAACATCAAATAGCCCATACCGCAACTCGCCTCAAACTTTCTTCAAAAACTCCGTTCTTAAAATGATCGATTTGACACATATCGAAGAAAAGTGTTAGAATGGCATTGACATCAAAGCGAGAGACAGGTAAAAATAGACACACTTAATCTCCCCGTCGTTGACTAGCGCAATGACGGGTTTTTTGATACAAGAAGAGCATGAACACAGAAACCACAAGAGAAAGAGTATACCTCTATATCGACGGAGGTAATCTTTATTACAACCTGAAAGAAAACGGTTGTGGTTCAATGGAATTTAATTTTAAAAAATTTGTAGAAGAGCTAGTAGGAGAGCGTAAATTGGAAGGAGTCAGGTACTATATAGGTCAAATAAGACCAATAGATGGCGACGAAAAGAGTCAAATTCTTCACAGACACCAACAAATCCTTTTTGAAAAACTAAAAACAGCAGGATTTTACATCATCAGAGGACATATCAGACAAATCGGGAAAATATTCACAGAAAAGGGAGTAGATGTAAGAATAGGAATAGATTTGGTCGAAGGAGCGTATGAAGATAGATACGACAGAGCCATTTTGATAAGTTCGGATGGAGACCTTGCCCCGGCAGTGGAAATGGTCATAAGAAAAGGCAAAAAAGTGGAAATTGTCGGCTTTGAACATAAGCCCTCCTACTCTCTGATACAGAAAACCAACACATACCATTCGATTAAAAAATCAGATTTGGAAAAATTTGTACCACAGAAAAAAAGCAATATCATTCCAAAAAAAACTTCACCCAATCTGGCCAAGCTGCTTGCCAAAGTGAACAAAAAGAATATTCATAAAGAAACCGATACCGGAAACGCTGTCGGAAAAGAACTTTAACGTTATGCGTCCTTCACCTAAACATCTCATCAACGCCACAAAGTCCGCCCAAAAGCTGATCAAAAAGCGCATGTTCGCCTACATCGCCGCCGGCCTCGGTCTGGTCGCCGGTCTGGCTTGGAACGACGCCATCAAAGCCACCATCGACTATTTCATCCCGCAGGATTCCGGCACTATCCTCGCCAAACTGATCTACGCCTTCACTCTCACCATCGTCGTCAGCGTGATCTTGGTTTACATTGAAAAATCTCTGAATAAGGAATAAATTTCCCACATGAGCAAAATCAAATTCAAAAACCTCTCCCCAGCTCTCCGCAAACACATCATCACTCCGGAGAATAAATTCAAAACCGGAACTCTCACCTCGCACATCAAAAAAAGCCGCACACCGGTTTCCACTTTTGCCGAGCGCACGCTCAATCACTGCAATGGCGGCGCAACTATGCAGGCCGCGCTCTGGCTCAAAGATCACTTAAAGAATGGTGGCAAACTCGTCGTCACCCTAGCAGGTGCATTGAGTTCTTTTCAAGTCGGCGTGATGCTCGCCGAGCTCATCCGCCAAAACAAGGTGCATCTGATTTCCGCCACCGGCGCCAATCACGAAGAATCTTATTATCGCTATGTCGCGCACTCACACTACGCATACATCCCGCACTACACCGAGCTCACTCCCGATCAGGAAGCCGAGCTTCGCGACGCCGGACTCCGCCGCATCACTGATACTTTTTTGCCGGAAGACGAGAGTGTCCGCATCATGGAACCTCATTTGTTGAAAATGTGGCAGGCCGCGCAAAAAAAAGGCCAAAGCTTCTTCCCCCACGAGTATTTCCGCAGACTCTTTGCAGAAGAACTGATCAAACCGGACCCGCAGGCAAACCCTGATGATTGTTGGACTTACGCCGCTTTTCAAAAGAATGTACCCATCGTCATCCCCGGCTTCGAAGATTCCACCATGGGCAATATTTTCGCCAGCTACACTTACGCCGGCAAACATCGCAAGGACAAGAAAAATATTATCGATCCCAAAATCATGAAAACCGGTTTGGAATATTTCACATGGCTCTACGACTGGTATATGGAAACAGCCAAAGATCACTCCATCGCCTTCCTCCAACTCGGAGGCGGCATCGCCGCGGACTTCCCGATCTGTGTTGTGCCTTCTCTAAAACACGATCTCCAACTCCACGACAAGATCCGTGACTGGGCCGGATTCATAGAAATCGGTTCATCTCCGATGTCATACGGCTCCTACTCCGGCGCCGGCGGCAAAGAAAAAATCACTTGGGACAAGCTCTCGACTTCCAGCTACTACCAAATCATCCAAAGCGACGTGACCGTGGCCTTCCCTTGGATTGCGGCTGTGCTGCTGGGGTTGTAAAAAATACATATGAAGAAACGCCTTATTCCGATTTTCGCTCTGACATTAATACTAATTGGTTTTGGACTGTATATGAGCCCATTACATTTACAAGGATTCCTATCAACCAAACAATCTCAATCTTGCAAAGATGATCGTTTAAGGGGTGCCGTCATATTACTTACCATGGACGAACTCGCCGATCCTACACCGGACATTGAAATCATCAAAAAGATCATGATAAACGCAAAATCGTTGTTTTCTTATGCCACTTATGACCTCTCGAAAATTGGATTTTACGACCCTGTCGTCATTGTAGCCACACCTACCATGCTAGAACGACGCGATAATGGCGTTTATCTTGTAAGAGAAGAAATTACAAAAAAATTCTACGAAGATCATGGCGATATCGCCGATTTCATATTGATATATGAAAATTTCCCCAATGCAGAAAACTCGCAAAATTACACGCCAGTAAAAAGTATCATCAAAGGAATTGGTTATGAAATTTTTAACGACACGGAAAGATTTGGTAGCGAAGGTAAATTGAGAGGCGTACTTGAGATGAATGAACTCGACAGATTGCCATTTGGCGACTATTTGAGCCCTGCAAGAGGCGTTGTCCACGAACTTGGTCATACGTGGTGCTGCGTAGTTGGCGACGTGTTCAGTAAAGGTGCTGGCGAAGCACAACTGGAAATTGTCAACAGTAAGACACATTGGTATATCGGCCTTGATCCACTAGATACCGTTCGAGACCCTATGGGAAGTAATAAATGGATCGACAATGGTGATGGAACCTTTCATATTGATGATTATTCAATCGAAGAGCAAAACCGATACCACAAATTTATCCTGTACTTTATGGGACTTCTAAAACGAAATGAGTACAACAAAAAATACCCTGTTTACGATGCCGGAATTGATGGATCAAATACATCTACTGCGACTTTCTATAAAAATGTAAGCATCAATGATATCATCAGGGTAGAAGGAAAAAGAACATGCGTTCAAAACTAATATGCACAAAAATAAATCAAATTTTCAATTAAACCAAAGGCTTCTTGCAGCTTTAGCCGAGTCCAAAGAAGATTTGAGAAACAGCCGCTATCATGAAGATTCCGTCGAAGAACACCTGAAAAGAATTTTCGAAAGACTTTAGAACTACTTTCCACATCTTAAACACCTCCCGCTAGTTTCCCTTCGCCTATACTCTTCAACTAACTTCTTTTGATCTTCATTTGCACCACGAACAGCAGATTTTACAATCTTCTTTTTTTCACTCGAGGACAAATTGATAAACCTAGTAGCGTTCATAACTTTTCCATTAAGGATTCATAAGTATAGCTCAAATTGATATAACCGTCAACAGAGCTAACATTCAATCTGAAAGTCTCCAGATTGTTATTAAAGTTCTTAACAATCACATGCAATTGAACCTTTGAACCAAATTTTTCCTTGACCATATTAACATTTTTTCTAGCATCAATAAAACTTCTAACAAAAACCTCTTTAGGCACGAATCTGCCCTCAACCGCTTCTCTAATTTTTGTAAACCTCCAAGCAACCATAGGATCCTGATAAAGATAATATATTTCAACATGCCTGCCCTTCCTTAGTGATCGCTCAACATTGTTATATGATTTCTCATAATCCGCAAAAGTAGCATCGAAAATCATATTTTTCTTCTTGTCCAACACATGGTCATAGATATATTCAACAGCCAAAGCCGAAGCTCTCTGAACTAGATCGGAATTCCTACCGTTATATTGTGGAATAACTTCTCTAACCTCGTCAGCATCAATTCTAACAGCCGAAACCCCAGATTTCTTCAAAAATCTTTTCGAAAATTCAGTCTTTCCGGCCCCGGGAGATCCGGCCATAAAAATAGATATAGGATCTTTTTCGGAACCACAAACATCATCACCAGCAAACTCCTGCTTGATTTCATTCTTATGAGACTTAACAAACTTTATCGCATCTTTTATGACTGTTTCATCCACAAAGGGATGCTAACATAAATACTCCACAATAAAAATCCACCCCTCATCTCCTCGCCCTTCTCCTGTCATTGTCCGTCAGCATCGCCTTTCGCAGTCTGATACTCTTTGGCGTGATCTCCACGTATTCATCCTCCTTGATGTATTCGATAG
>JBAZZM010000074.1:0-4354 GCA_041658805.1 Candidatus Altimarinota bacterium
TTTCCGGCACATTATCCGTCTTCACCTCTTTCAAAATTTCCATATAATTCAAAATACCGGTCAGATCCTTGGAAAATTTCTTCACTTCCGCCTTGCTCAAAGCGATTCTGGCCAGCTTGGCCACATACGCCACAGCCTGTTCGTCGATCATAGAAAGCTCATTTAAAACAGCAAAAGTCTACAAAAACGGGCTTAAAAAAACAAGCGTAATCATATATACTTGAGTCCGCCTATGAAAACTATTGAGAATATCAAGAAGGTTTCCCTCGTCTTTTTTATCCTCACCGGACTCGCTCATTTCACTTCCAGTATTTTTATCGCAAACAGCCTCTACCTGAAAGAAGCGCTGATCTTAAACAAAATCATGGACATTCCGTTCCTGATCACCGGTCTGATTTACGGCTTTTCCAGTCTCCGCCTCGGCTTCAGCGATCCGGAAAAAGATCATCGCAAAATGGATATTGCCCTGCTCGTGATTATAGTGTTAAC
Organism: Candidatus Altimarinota bacterium; assembly: GCA_041658805.1. Taxonomy (GTDB): domain Bacteria; phylum Patescibacteriota; class Gracilibacteria; order UBA1369; family LOWO2-01-FULL-3; genus JBAZZM01. The sequence goes on from JBAZZM010000074.1 coordinate 490, forward strand.
TCTTATCGGCTTGATTTTAATTAATCTGGTTTTGCCGGATTTATAAACAATGTCTGAACAAAAGAAAAAATTGGTCATGGTTTTCGGCACTTTTGACTATCTACACGCCGGCCATGAAAATATGCTCGCCCAGGCCCGCGTTCTCGGCGAAGAAGTTTTGGTAATAGTCGCCCGCGACAAAACTGTCAAAAACATCAAAGGCGCTCTCCCCGCCCACAACGAAGAAGAGCGCAAGTCCGCTCTGGAAGCCACCGGCTGGGCACAAAAAGTCGTCCTCGGCGACCAAAAAGACAAATCCAAAGTGATCAAAATTTATCGTCCCGATGTCATCGCCCTCGGCTATGATCAGTTTGCCTTCACTTACACGCTCAACAGTTTGCTGATCAAAATCAAACTCGATGCCTTAATAGTCCGTCTCAAACCATATCGTCCGGACATGTATAAATCTTCTTTACTGCGTGAAAAAGAAATGGTGTATAATGAGAAAAATGTTCCAAGCACTATTTAAAAAAGGTCTTCAATTAAGCGTCATAAATATCTGGCGCAATAAATTTTTGTCTCTGGCCACGATTTTTGTGATCGGCATTATCATTTTTATTTTCAACATTATTCTGGGAATCAATTTCATCGCCCAAAAAAGCCTTTATGAATTGGGGCAGAAGGTCGATTTGATCGTCTATCTGAAAGACACAACTACCGAAGCCGAAGCCCAAAACTTGATCAACGATGTCAAAACTCTGCCTGCCGTCAAAGAGGCTATTTACACTTCCAAAGAGCAGGCCCTCTCTGATCTCAAAGCCACACATCCGGACCTTTCACTTTCATTCGAAAAATACAATTTGGAAAATCCCCTGCCGGCCAGTTTGAATATCAGCACCGAAAATCCCACCGATCATCAGAAGGTCGCAGATTTTTTAAACCAAGATCAATATCAAAATTTGCTCTCCACTGTAAACACCGGCGATAACTCAATCATTTCCAGTATCTCCAAAAATTTATCCGCCCTCGGCCGCTTTACCAACCAGATTATTTTCTGGCTGATCATCACTTTCTTGGTCGGCGGCACTCTGATTATTTTGAATGCTTTGCAAATGGCCATTTTCGCCCGCCGTCAGGAAATTGAAGTCATGAAATTGGTCGGCGCCTCCATCTGGTTTATCCGAATGCCATTTATCATCGAAGCAACTATTTACGCCATCATGGCAAACATTTTCGCTTTCCTGATGGTATTTTCACTCACTCAAATTCCAGGTAGCGCCATTGCCTTTGGCGCTAGCGAATGGACCAACATCCTCCTCATAGAATTGGCCATCACCATCTTCATCAGCGTGGTCAGCAGTTTGATCGCCGTCCACGAGCATCTTTTTCGCAAAAGTTTATGAAAAATTTTACCGGCAACTGCATCATTCTTGGCCACAAAAATTTCGGCGAAGCGGACAAGCTGATCTATTTTTACAATGAAGAATTGGGAAAAATTAAGGCGGTCGCCAAGGGCGCCCGCCGCATCAAAAGCCGTTTTACCGGACACTTGGAAACTCTCAACATCGTCAACTGTTCGCTCTATTTCGGCCCCAGAAACATCATTCTCCGCGAGATCGTCACCACTGAAAATTTCGCCCCCCTCCGGCGAAATCTAAACTCGGTTGCCTCCGCGATGCAAATTGCAGAGATAACCAACCGCATTGTTTTTGAAAGTCAGACCTTGGAACATCTTTTCCGGCTGCTTGAAAAAACCCTCCTCCACCTTTCCAAAAGTTCCCGTCCAAACCTGATCGCTCTCGCCTACATCATCAAATTGCTGGACAAAGCCGGCTTGATTCCTGACTTCAAAACCGTTCACACCAAAATCTCTCCAAAATATTTAAAATTTCTCAATTACCTCAAAACTGAACACTTAAGTCAGATCGAGCGCATCAAAACGACCAAAATCGATGATTTTCAAATCAAAAAAATCGTCAAAAACCTGATTGAAAGAGAGACAGAGCAGCAGTTCAACTCCTTCTTTGCCTAACTCTTCCTCGTCACCGAAACCACACCGGGAACCTGTTCCAATTTGTTCATCAAAACCTCAAATTTTTCCAGATCAGGCAAATCTATTGTGAAAAAATCATTATGGAGTCCGTCTCTATTGCCCTCCATTCTGATATCCGAAATTTGCAAACCCAAACCGGAAATCACAGCAGTAATATCACGAATCAAACCAACCCGCGAAATAACCGAAAGCCTGATACAAACAGTAAAATTTCCGGCAACAGCTTTTTGCCCCTTCCATGCCGCAAATACCATTTTATTCCGATTCAGGGAATCCAGCATGGTGCAGGAAGTCTTGTGCACAGTAATATTTTTGCCGCGCGCAGCCACAAAAGAGATAATCTTGTCGCCAAAAACCGGCTTGCAACATTTCGCCAGTTTCACCGGTAAATTATCTTCCCCGCCCACCAAAACCATTTTTTCCGGAGCCAGCATGCGCTTGGAACCGGAGATTTTTTCAATTTCCTTCACTTCCAATTTCGGCTGACTTAAAATATCTTTCACGGCCGCCACTTTTCTCAAAACATCGTTTGGCAACTGTGCCCCTTTTCCAATCTCTTGCACAAGCCGCTCCCGCTGACCGATGTCCAATTCTCGACCGGCATAATTTTTCAAAATGGAATAATTGTGATCCAGCGGAGGAAAACCCAGCCGCTCCAAATACGCGTTCAACAGTCGTTTTCCCTCACGCACATGCGTCTCCTTATTTAAATTGCTGAACCAGGCTTTTATCTTACTCTTGGCAAAAGAAGTCTTCACAAAACTCAACCATTGCAATTTTGGCGTCGCGTCGCTCCGCGTCGTCACCTCCACCACATTTCCGTTTTTCAGCTCATGATCAAGCGGCACCACCATCCCGTCCACTTTGGCCATCACCACCTTGTTGCCAAGTTCCGTATGCACACTATAAGCGAAATCGATCGGCGTCGCCCCTGCAGCCAAATCCCTCACCTCGCCACGCGGCGTCAGCACAAAAATCCGATCCTTAAAAATATCCACCTTCAAATCTTTGATGCCACCCGTTTCGGCCGCCAGCTCCTCCTGAAAAGCACTCAACCTCTTCAACCAGTCGGCATGCTCTACTACCGCCTCTTCATTTCCATCCTCTTTATAAAGCCAGTGCGAGGAACTGCCATATTCCGCTTCTTTATGCATCCGGTCACTGCGAATCTGAATCTCCACAGGCTTGTCGATCGATTGCGGCGCGATCCCCAAAACCACGGTATGCAGACTTCGATAACCGTTCGGTTTCGGCACAGCTATATAGTCCTTGAAACGTCTGGAAAGCGGCTTCCATTCACTATGAATCATCCCAAGAACGGAATAAAGATGATCCACCGATTCATTGTGATTTTTGTCGTATCGTGCCGGCAAAACCACCCGCATCGCAAACACATCATACAAATCATCCAGCGAACTCAAGCCTTTCCTTTCCATCTTCCTGAAAATACTATAAATACTTTTGATCCTTCCGCTCACTTCGGATTCAAAACCGTGAGCCGTCAAAAACTCTTTCAACTTCTTTTGAATACTCTTTATCGCCACTTTCCGTTTTTCCGCAAAACGCTCCAACTGCTCATTTAAATTTCCATACTCTTCAGGATTCAAATACTTAAAAGCATTGTCTTCAAGCTGATCTTTTAAAGTATAAATACCCAGTCTGGCAGCCACGGGCGCGTATATGTCCATCGTCTCCCGCGCCAGCACAACGCGTTCGGGTTCAGTAAAAAGTTCCAAATTTTTCAATTTCCAAAGACGCAAAACCAGCTTCAAAAAAATCACGCGCATATCCTTGGCCATCGCCATGAGCATCCGGCGAAAAACCTCCATCTGG
>JBAZZM010000075.1:0-4203 GCA_041658805.1 Candidatus Altimarinota bacterium
GCTTTCAGATGTCTTTCGGCGTCTTCCATCGAAGTAAAATTTCCCGTGGATTCAATCACGATATCCACATTATGTTTTTTCCAATCCACATCTTCCGGATTTTTTATCTGGTAAACAGCGATCTCTTTTCCGTCCACCACCAGATTTCCATTCGCAACTTTTATATCGGCCTCACACTTTCCATATAGTGAATCATACTTCAACAAATACGCATGCGAATCGGCATCCGAACGGCTGTTTATCGCCACCAGTTCGATATCTTTGTTGCCCAGAATCTGCCGATGCAGACCGCGTCCGATTCTTCCATATCCGTTAATCGCAATTTTAATCATAGGAATTTAAATGGTTAGGATTTATCAATCATCTCCTGAAACATTCTGGTCAATTTCAGAGCGTCTTCCTTTTTTCTCTTCCACATATTGCGCCCAAAAATAAAACCAAAACAACCGGCGTCGATACAGGCCTTGGTGTTTTCGATCAGATCATCATCATTGATCTGTTCGCCTCCGCTGAAAAGCACCGGCGTCCCTTGAGCCGCAGCTACAGCACGTTTCGCGCGCTCACTCAACTGCTCTTTTGCCGGCAGAGCCTGCAGTTCCTTTTCCAATTTTCGATAATATTCCGGCACGCCCGAGTTCTCAAAAAAGTCCGGCTTGGCCGCCTTTGGCAGATTTATCTTGATCACACTCGCGCCCATTTCCGTCGCCATGCGCGCCGCCGATTCCACCATATATGAACAATCTTTTCCGCCCTTCGCGTCCACCGCGCTTCCCCGCGGATAGGCCCAGACCACCAGAGGCATTCCATAGCGATCACATTCCTGTCTCACCTTCGCCAGTTGTGGAATATCCTCATCCTGTCGCGACGAACCGTAATACATCGTATAACCCACCGCCACCGCCCCCATGCGCACCGCGTCTTCCACCGAACCCGTCAGCACCGACAGCGGCTCCCCGCTTGGGATAGACGTCTTTCCGTTGATCTTCAGAAGTAGCGGAATTCTCCCCATCAAAGTCGTCCAATATCTTTTTGCCAATCCATAATGAATCGCCACCGCGTTATATCCGCCTTCCTGCGCCAACTCACAAATATAGTGCGGATTGCCGGCGTCCGATTCGGCTTCTATATGCCTGTTATCATGCTCGATAAACTGATCATACGGCAAAATCATCGTGTGCCCACTCGGTCTCACGATCTGCCGCAATCTGGCTAACTCCCCTATAGAATAGCGGGTTCTGCCAAAAAACCGCATCAGGGGATCTGTCCCTTGTTTCATATAAAATTTGGTTAAATTGCCTTATCGAAAAGCTACCCTTTTTAGCCGGAAAGTCAATGATGAAAATTCAGACATTCCCTATTTCACCGCGATCGCCGTATCCACGATTTCCAGATACACAAGCCCTCTCGGCCGCACCATCCTCTGCACCTTTCTGGATCCCTCGATAAATTGCAGCGACCTCACCCGCGACATCTCCATATCCTTGACCTCGCTCTGCTTGGTCAGCTCCCCATTCTTTGCCTCCAGCTCGCTCAACTGATAGCCCTTGGTCACCTGCCGCGTCGAAAACATCAGCGTAATAACAGTTATCAAGATCACGAAAAGCACCAGAGACACCACCAAAAAATACGGCCCGACCTCAAAATTTGGCATAAATTTTCTGAAAATACTTCGTCTGTATGTTCCTCTCGTGAGGACTAGCTGATTCATATTTTAGGAATGAGTTTGAGTTTTTTGTATGCGCGCAACTTCGCGCTTCTGCTTCGCGGATTTTCCGCGAGTTCTGCTTCGCCAGGTGTCACAGGTTTTTTGGTCAGAGCCTCTACGATCGCCTCTCCGAAAGTTTGATACACGCTCTCTTCGGGGCTTGCCGCAGGCCTTTCCAATTCTTTAAAGAAATGTTTTACGATCCCGTCTTCCAGCGAGTGATAAGAAATAAACACCACCCTCCCGCCGACTTTCAAAATCTCCATCGTCTGTTTCAATGCGTCTTTCAGCGCGCCCAGCTCGTCGTTGACCTCTATCCTTATCGCCTGAAAATATTTCGTGGCAGGATTTAGTTTTCCGTGCCGGCGAAATTGTTTTTTCGGCAGGATATTATTCAAAAAGTCCGCGAACTCCGTTGTCGTCTCAAACGGCTTGATCTTGCGCTGATTGCAAATCTGTCTGGCGATTTTCCGACTGCTTCTGTCCTCGGCGTATTCATAAAACACTTTGGCCAGCGCGTCCTCCGCGTAACTATTGATGACCTCATACGCGGTCAGTTTTGACCGTTGGTCATACCGCATATCCAGCGGCCCTTCATTTAGGAATGAAAAACCGCGACTCGCTTCGTCTACATGCGGGGAAGACAGCCCGAGATCAAACAAAATCGCATCTACTTCGGTAAAACCTTCTTCAGTGACCCTGGTTTTCAAGTGACGAAAATTATCGTGAATGAAATGAATTCGTTTTGTATAAGCCTTCAGATTCTCCTTCGCTTTTTCAAGATTCCTACTATCCTGATCGAAAGCAATTAGCACTCCTTTTGCACCAATTTTCTGTACAAGATCACTCGCGTGTCCTCCCAAACCGAGCGTTGCGTCCACCACCACCTCTCCACCACTCAGATTCAAGTAATTTTGCACTTCTTCTCTTAAAACTGGTACGTGCTTCATTGGCTTCAAATAAACATTAAAGGTCATTCAACCGCTCTTTCCGTTCAAAACTTGTGCACACTCGGTGTATAACTTTTTTACACTTAAAACTGTCTACAAAATTAGTCGTATTAGTGGCTATGGTCAAGGACTTCCACATAATTAGCACAAAAAATATAGACAACAATCGCCAAAACAGCCTAAAAATGGCTAGAATAAAACAAAAGACCAAAACACTTTCCTATTGATGGATTTCAGCCCTGTTGTATAACTTAATTGAACAGAATTACTCTACTGAATCGGGGACAACAGAGTGAATCAACTGACGCGACCTCAACATTAAGAATAAAATTATAGCCCTATCAATCTCTATGCCAGAGATATTACACACAGATAATCTTGTTTTTCCCTTATCCTTTTTAAGTAAAAACTTTTCTAGTAGCCTAAACATCGGAGAAGAAACAAAGACCGTCCAAGATACCGAAAATATATCGATTGGCATTCCTTGAAAATAAATTAATGAAAAAAGAAGTAGAAAAGCTATCAAATCAGATTTATTTATATCCATAAGATGATTTAAACCGGCTATTTTTAAAGCATGCTTTAAATTATCATCCATCACCTTGCTCCAAGCTTCCACCGAATTAATCCTCTCATTTTTTGCACCTATCATCGCAACGATATCATCAAAATTCAACCGAACTGTTATACCAATTTCCTTTGCATTTTTACCACCAATAACGGTTTCACCAGTCTCATTAACATCAAAATCTGGCTTATCGGTAACCCTCTTGCCGTGCCCCCCTACAGCCTGTCCATTTGCATCAACACCAACAACCATAGGAACCGACCCATCACCAGAACGATCATCAGTCGTGACCACGTTCAAAAAACCTATCCCTGCAACCCTCATAAGAGTAAACAGTCTTTGAATATCAACAACCAAGGAATTTGCATCTAAAAATTCAGGCAAATGCTGTAGATCAATGCGCACCCTTCGACTTTCAGCTTCCGCACCTTCATAAACATCCAGCCCATCCCCAATCGGCAGCAATTCCCTCTCTTTACCCATAGCAACTAAATTAAGAGAGCATTATATCGAGAACCTGCATCAAATCAACACTTTTACATCCCCCTGCCTCAACACCTCCACCTTATTCCCCTCCACTTTTACTATCGTCGAGGGCTTTCTCATCTCAATCTTCCCACCATCCACCACCAAATCCACTCCTTCCAGAGTCTTTGCCTCATACAGTTCCGGCTCCCCAGCCATGTTTGCGCTCGTCGTCGTCACCGGACGACCCAATTCCTTTACCATCTCCCTACAAAACTCATCTCCCGACACTCTCATCGACACAAACTTCTCTCCCTTATTAAAGAACGCCGGCAATTCCTCCGTCCTCGGCACCACTATCGACAGCGCCCCCGGCCAGTATTTTTTTGCCAGCTCCAAAGCTTTTTCCGAAAATACGCCGTATTTCTGCGCCATCTCCAAGTCCGCCACAAACATACTAACAGGCTTGTTGAAATCCCGCCCTTTTACCTCATACAATTTTTTTAAGCCTCCCT
>JBAZZM010000076.1:0-4143 GCA_041658805.1 Candidatus Altimarinota bacterium
CGCAATCTCGGAAGTCAGACTTGGAAAAAATCTTCTTTCAAAATGGAATTTATCAAAGAGCAGGATCTCACGGTTTCAAATCCTCATCTCGTCGAAGACACAGTCAAATCCGGCGAAATGGGCACAATCCAATTCACGGTCAAAATAGCCGGCAACGACGAACTCGGTAAAAAATCCATCCTCATCAAACCAAGCGTCAGCTCAAAACCGCTCTTCAGGCGTCCGGTTTATTATCGCTACACGGTCGTCAAAAACAGCACTGCAGAAATTCCCAAAAATACGACTGCTCTCGAAACTGAAAAAAACATCCGCGTTAAAATAGGTTTCTCCGGCAATCCAACTATTTCCGCCAACGACTCATTCGACATCTACGACAACGACAATCTTCTCACGACTCTTTCCAAAGATGAAACCGCGGCCGTCACTTATTCCAATTTAAAATTCCAAATCAAAACGTCCAAAAGCACTTATTCAAAATCCGGTCCTCTCCGTTTCGTGCCGAAAAATTCAGCCATCATACGCATCGATAATTTCGAACGCCGCCCGTCGTGGAACACCACTCTAAATGACAATGAATTCCGCGGCACGCTCGAAGTTCGCTACCTCGACGACAAACTCGTTGTCATCAACGAACTTCCTCTCGAGAGTTATCTAAAAGGTCTCGCCGAAGCCTCAAATTCCGATCCAATGGAGAAGGTCAAAGCCGTCATCGTGGCCGCCCGCAGCTACGCACGCTACTACCTCACCGAGGATCAAAAATTCCCGGGCAAGCCCTACAATCTCGATGACGATCCGGCCGTCTCCCAAAAATATCTTGGTTACGGTTTCGAAAAACGCTCTTCAAATATCTCCTCCGCCGTCGAAGCCACAAAAGGCGAAGTCGTCTACTATCAGGGCAAAATCGTCAAAACGCCGTATTTTTCCAGCACGGACGGCACACGTACCCGCAGCGCTCTCGACGTCTGGAAATGGGACGCGCCTTACCTCGTCAGTGTCGACGACTCTTCCTGTAAAGGCACAGCCTTCGCAGGCCACGGGGTGGGCTTAAGCGGTTGCGGCGCCAAAGGTCTCGCCGAAAAAGGCTCCAAATACACAGAAATTCTCAAGCACTACTACACCGGTATCGAAATCGTAGACTTATATTAAGATATGCTTTCACTAGCCATCAACACCGCCACCTCCACCAGCAGTTTCGCTATTTTTGATGCGAATCTTAAACTGCTCGTCGAAAAATCCTGGCCGGCCAAAAACAACGAAGCTGAAAAACTTCTTCCCGAAATTTCCAAAGCTCTCAAAAAACTTAAAAAGAATTTCACTGATATCTCCAGCGTCATCGCTGTCCGCGGCCCCGGCTCTTTCACCGGTCTCCGTGTCGGCATTACCGTGGCAAACACCATTGCCCATCTCAACAACGCAAAACTTTACGCCATCGACACTTTTGAATATTTGTGGCACGCACGCAGCGAACACGGCACCGAAGGTGCCGCTATCTCTCGCTCCAATTCATCCCTCTTTCCAGCCCTCCTCCTCTACGCCGGTCGCGGTGGAGTTTATGTCAGCTTCAACCACGAAAACGCCTCGAAGGCCACACTCGTAAATCTGCCCGATTTGAACAGCTACTTAAAAAAGAATAAAGTGAAATCGGTTTTTGGCGACATCAGCGAAGAACAATTCCTGCACGTGCAGGAATTTATGGCAAATCGGCGTACTAGTACGCCGCCAAAAAGTCGAAATGGCTCTCTCAAGCCAAAAAATCAACCAAAAAGTCTGCCCGGGCAGACTTCCAACTCTTTCTCCATCGTCATGCAAGCCATTCTCAAATCCAAATTCCTCAAACCTCTCGCTCTCATCGAACCGATCTACATCAAAAAACCTTACTAAATGCTCTACATTGTCTCCACTCCAATCGGCAATCTCGAAGACATCACTCTCCGCGCCATCCGCATCCTCAAAGAGGTGGATTTGATTGTGGCCGAAGACACGCGCCACGCAGGCATCCTTCTCAAAAAATACGAAATCACCACACGCCTCCAGAGTTACCATTCTTATAGCACCGACGCAAAAGTCGAACACATCGTCGGCCTCCTCAAGGACGGCCAAAACATCGCGCTCATCTCCGACGCCGGCACACCCGGTATCTCCGATCCTGCCTACACCCTCATCCGCCGCGCTGTCGAAGAAGGCGTCAAAATCTCGCCAATCCCAGGCGCCTCCGCAGTCCTCGCCGCCTTGGTCATGAGCGGCCACCGCATGGACAAATTTTTCTATCTCGGTTTTCTGCCTTTAAAGAAAGGTCGGCAAACTTTGCTGAAATCTCTCGCCGACGAAGACCGCACTTTTGTGATTTATGAATCTCCCCACCGCATCATAAAAACTCTAAATGATCTGCTAAACTATCTCGGCGACCGTGACATCGCCATCTGCCGCGAAATCACCAAAATGTTCGAAGAAGTTCTCCGCATGAAAATCTCCGTCGCCATCAAACACTTCGAAACCCACCCGCCGAAAGGGGAATTTGTACTGGTGATATGAGTGTGGTAAAATTAAAGCGGTTGGTAATCCCGTCGCTCTATAAAAAAGCCCTCCTCACGCAATGCGGGATGGAGGGCTTTTTGCTGCTGGTGGACCTAAGGGGAGTCGAACCCCTAGCGACGGGTTGGTAATCCCTACGCTGTACCACTACCAGGCCCATATTCAACAGCACCACCTTTGTAGCAGACACTTCTTAAAAAAGTCTTAAATTTTTCTTGCATACTTTTTTAGCAGAGTTTTGCTCTATTCTCTGCGCATTTTCAACTTATTCATTTGGCCTGCACGGCCATTATGCTAGAATAAAAACAATATCTAGGTGCGCAGTAAAGTGTATTTTGTGTGGAAAAAGAAAATTTAATTTTACTCATGAAATTGGTGATAAAAATTTTAGTAATTTTCGCAATAATTATCCTGGGAATTATCCTTTTCAAAAATTCACCACCAATCATCGATAAGAATCAGATCAAAACCGTCTCATTAATTGATTACTCTTCGAAGTTTAATTATCAACAAACCGCAAATGATTGTGGCCCATACAATACTGCTGCCGTTGTCAGAGCTTTGAAAAAGGAAGAAATAAATTCGCAAACATTTGCCGAAGAAATAGGATGGAGATTGCCAAATAAATATACATTACCGTGGGGACTCGAAAAACAGCTGAAGGACAATGATATCGGGATAGAAGTGCCGAATTTAAAATCATTGTCCGAACAGGAGAAAATATTTTTTTTGCAGCAACAGCTTTCACAAAAGAAACCTGTAATCATTTTAGGAGAAATAGAGGATTTTGAGCACTATATGACTATTTTCGGATTCGATTCAGCCAAAGACGAATTTTATGTTTATGACAGTCTGGAAAAAACAGAGAATGATGGCAATGGCGACTTGCCCGGAAATAAGACTTTCGACTCCAAGGAATTGCTGGATTTTTGGAGAGACGGCGGAATGTTCGAAATATATCGTTGGTATGCGATAGTTTCGAGTTTCAATTCTATATGACTATAGGAATTTGTGCTGGTGATTTGAGTATGCTAAACTACTATCAGATGGCAATTCTCTTGTCTGTTCTAAAAAAGCCCTCCAGAATCTGGAGGGCTTTTTGCTGCTGATGGTGGACCCAAGGGGAGTCGAACCCCTAACAAGAAGATGACAATTCTCCTGTCGTACCACTACTGGGCCCATATTCAACAGCACCACCTTTGTAGCAGACACTTCTTAAAAAAGTTTAAAATTTTCCTAAAGTCAACTCTTGGCTATCCGCTGAGCAATCTCCCTCTCATACCTCTCCAAATCCTCAATCTTCACCCTCGCAACTCCCGTCTCCATCGCCGCCTGCGCTACCGCTCGCGCTATCGCCGGCACCACTCTCGTATCAAAGATTTTTGGAATAATCTCGCCCTCTCCCACATTCGCAAGTTCCGCAATCGCCCGACTCGCTGCCAGTCGCATTTCCAGATTCACAGTCGAAGCTCTTGTATCCAAAACACCTCTGAAAATCCCCGGAAATCCCAGCGCGTTATTTACCTGATTCGGAAAATCACTCCTGCCAGTAGCCACTATCCGCGCGCCCGCTTTCAGCGCCTCATCCGGCATGATCTCCGGAATCGGATT